>CAMWUF010000257.1 GCA_947177375.1 uncultured Ruminococcus sp. | reverse complement strand
GATGGTAAAACTGTTATTGATACAAAATTGATGAACTTTTAGCAAATTTATCATTTTGTTTAAAAAAAGCCGTTAAAATTAATGTTTATGATACTGATGGTAAAACTGTTATTGATGCAAAGATAAAATAGCAAACTAAGAAAAGTCAGTAACCCTCTGACTTTTCTTTTTTTAGTATTCCAAAATGATTTTTAAAAATTTTGCTTGCATATTCTTTTAGAATATGTTATACTAATTATGTATCACTAAAAAATATCATCAGAAAGGAGCAATTGTTTTTTTATGAAACATGGATTTATCAAAATTGCCTGTGCGTCACCTGAGTTAAAACCAGCTGACTGTGAATATAATATCAATAAAATGCTTTTGTTGATTCAACAAGCTGTGCAGGAACAAGTAAAAATTCTTTGTTTCCCAGAATTATCTGTCACAGGCTATACTTGTGGTGATTTATTCTTGCAGGAAACTTTACTGGAATCTGCAAAAGAATCTGTCTTAACACTTGCACATGAAACAAAAGAACAGGAAATTGTCATCATTCTAGGGCTTCCGATTGCACATCATGATAAATTATATAACTGTGCAGTTGTAGTTTATAAAGGTGAAATTCTAGGCATTGTGCCGAAAACACATATTCCTAATTATGGCGAATTTTATGAAGCAAGACATTTTACATCTGGTAAAAATATTGATATAGATATTACGATTGGTAATACTACGGCTTATCTTACGACAAATCAGTTATTTTGCTGTAAGGAATTTCCAGAATTAAAATTTGGGATAGAAATCTGTGAAGATTTATGGACAGGAGAAACACCATCTACAAAATTAGTACAGCATGGTGCAAATTTAATTTTTAATTTATCAGCAAGTGACGAAATAATTGGAAAAGCAGACTATCGCAGAACAATTATTAAAGCCAAATCTGGTAGTTTAATTTGTGCATATGTCTATGCAGATGCAGGCATTGGCGAATCGACGCAAGATTTAGTATTTGCAGGGCATAATATCATTGCAGAAAATGGCTCTGTTTTAGCAGAATCTAAATTATTTCAGCAGGAAATGATTATCACAGATATTGACCTGAAAAAAATCACCGAAGAAAAACGCCGTATGAATACATTCAATACGAAACATAAAAATTGTCTTTGGAATTATTTTTCTATGCCAATTACAGAAACAAACTTACAACGCTATATTCCAAAGCACCCGTTTGTACCGTCTGACAAAACGATTCTGGACAACCGTTGTGAAGAAATTTTACAAATACAATCTGTCGGATTACGTACCAGATTACAGCATATTTCTTGCAAAAATGCCGTAATTGGCTTATCTGGTGGCTTAGATTCCACACTTGCTTTAATAGTTACTGTACATGCGTTTGATATGTTAAATTTAGAGCATTCAGGTATTGTTGCAGTGACAATGCCTTGTTTTGGCACAACAGACAGAACTTATCAAAATGCCTGCCGTCTTGCAAAAGCCTATGGTGTTACTTTACGTGAAATTCGCATTCAGGACAGTGTCAGACAGCATTTCAAAGATATTTGTCATGATGAAAATCAGCATGATGTTGTCTATGAAAACAGTCAGGCAAGAGAACGTACACAGGTCTTAATGGACATTGCCAATCAAGTGAATGGCATTGTTGTTGGAACAGGTGATTTATCAGAACTTGCATTAGGTTGGGCGACTTATAATGGTGACCATATGAGCATGTATGCTGTCAATGCTTCGATTCCAAAGACTTTAGTGCGTTATTTAACAGCTTATGAGGCAAGTCATACAAATGGAATTTTACAAGAAGTGTTATTAGATATTTTAGATACGCCAGTTAGTCCAGAGCTGTTACCGCCAGATAAAAATGGACAGATTGCACAGAAAACTGAAGATTTAGTAGGACCTTATGAGCTACATGATTTTTTCTTGTATTATATGCTAAGATTTGGCTTTACACCAACTAAAATTTATCATATGACATGTTATGCATTCCAGAATCTATATTCTGAACAAGAAATTTTAAAATGGCAAAAAGTATTTTATAAGCGATTTTTTACACAGCAATTTAAACGTTCCTGTTTGCCAGATTCACCAAAAGTTGGTAGCGTGACACTTTCGCCAAGAGGTGATTTTCGTATGCCTAGTGATGCAAGTGCAAGTATCTGGCTGAAAGAACTTGATAAAATTTCACAATAAAATGCAATTTAATTATTACTAGAAAGAAGGTATCCTTTTGGGCGACAAAAAAAACAAGAAAAAAAATTATTATCTGGTTGATTACGAAAACGTTCACAAAGCAGGATTGAACGGCATTGAAGAACTCCACCGAACAGATACTGTAATTATTTTTTACAGCGAAAATGCAGATTCTTTGTCATTTGAATTACATCACTATTTGGCAAATACAAAGGCTGTTGTAAAATATATCAAAGTTGATACAGATGGTAAAAATGCATTGGATTTTCAGCTTTCTTCCTACATAGGTTATTTAATAGGAAGAAATGAGCATTGTAAATGCTATATTGTCAGCAATGACAAAGGCTATTACAATGTACAGGATTTCTGGCTGAAACGTGATGCCAAAATTAAAATTGTTTCCTGTGTGAAACCACAAGTAAATAATAAGGGCATTAAAAAATCAGATATTTTAGATGTTCTGCAATCCATTTCGCTGACAGAAGAAGAAAAAAATCAGACTGCTGAAGTTGTCAAGAGACAGTTAAAAACTGGAGCTTCCCAGCTTTCACAGCTCAAAGTAAATATTAATAACGAATTAATTCACTATTTTGGCACGGAAAAAACGAAAAAAATTTACGCAGTAATTAAGCCTTTAATTAAATGAGGTTAATTATGAGATATATTCTATTTGATTATGAC
>CAMWUF010000256.1 GCA_947177375.1 uncultured Ruminococcus sp. | reverse complement strand
ATTTATTACTACTTTTTTATTATAGCATGTTTTAAATACAAAGTCAATAGATTTTTTGCATATTTTTCATAAAATTTGTATAGATTGATGCAAATTTTATTTGTTTTTTTTCTTTATTGAAAGGGGATATCATGATGAATGATTTACAACAAGCAAAAGTAAAATGGCTTCGCCGTGCCAAAGATGCAGAATATTTCATACAAGCTCTGCATTGCTCTCAGAAACAGGATGAAAAATTAATCAAAGAATTAGAAATTTATGAAAATTGTGATGCAATTAGAAATCATCTTGCTGATTTGCAGAAACAAACAGAACAAAAATTAATACTATTAGCTGGTATCCGTGAGGAAATTGCACAGACAATTGCAACTGTTTCTGATATGCAATTGCAGGCAATTTTAAATCGCAAATATCTTGCTTATCAGACAATTGAACAAATTGCAGAAGAAATGTTTTTTGATAAACGCTCTATTCAACGGAAACACAAACGAGCATTGGATTTATTAGCAATTCCTGTTATAGATAACCATATCAGAAACGACAATTTTTTAGAATCTAACTTGTGAAAATTGACAAATCCGTATCTGTATCTAAAAAAATATTGACAAATCCATCAAGGTATGTTATACTTATCTTATAAGTCATTTTCGATATAAAAAGAATATTTGAAAGTTTTTTGTCAGAAAATCGTGTTGTCAGTCTGGCAGAGAATACCTGAATTTCAGTACAGTGTGTTTGTTTTAATGATTGTAATTTAACATATTGTGCTTTTATGAAGATTTAAGAGTAAATGGAAAATGCCGTTGCACAGCTTTTGGCTTAGTTTTACAAAGCATTTGTAAACTCTTGCAAGCTGTGCAATTATTTTTTGGCTTGAAAAGGATAGGTGAATCTATATGAACGAAGAAAAAAAATCCCAGAATTCTCAGAAACCCCAGAGTTCCCAAAAACCTCAGAGTTCTCAGAAATCCCAAAGTTCTCAAAAAAATCAGAGTTCTCAAAAACCCCAGAATTCTAAAAATTCCCAAAAATCTAAAAAATCTAAGAAATCTAAGAAGGCTAAGAGAAAACAACAACGTTTGAATCTTATTTTATTAACAGCATTAGTAATTGTCAGTGCAGGGTTAGTCACTTCGTTATGTGTCATACAAGCACAAAAAGAAAAAATGGTAGAAAATCCTGAAATTACACCAACACAAGAACCAGAAACAACTCCTACAGAACCAGAAACACAGGAAACAACAGAAGCTCCAGACCCAAATGCTTTACTTGTGGAACAAACACTTGAAAATATGACATTGGAACAGAAAATTTATCAGTTGTTTATTGTGACACCTGAAGTTTTGGTAGATAATGCTGTAGATTATGCTGTGCAATCAGGTAGCATGACACAACAGGCATTACTGGAAAAGCCTGTTGGTGGTATGATTTATTTTTCTCAGAATATAGAAAGTGAAAGTCAGATTACACAAATGATTTCTAATGCACAGCAATATATGCAAGATGCAAATCAAATCAGTATGTGGATTGGTGTTGATGAAGAAGGCGGGACTGTTGCCAGAGTTGCAGATAATTTAGGCACAACGCAATACTCTGATATGGCTTTTTATGGAGCAAATAGTGATACACAGGAAGTATTTGAAATCGGACAAACAATTGCAAAAGACATTTCACAATTTGGCTTTAATCTGGATTTTGCACCAGTTGCTGATGTTACTATTAATCCACAAAATGAATTACAAGATAGAATTTTTAGTGATGATGCAACTGTTGTTTCTGAAATGGTCGCTTCTATCACAAAAGGCTTGCAAAGCTCAGGAAAAGTCAGTGCGACTTTGAAACATTTCCCTGGTCTTGGTGCGGAAGACGGTAACACACATAATGATACATTTACTCATGTTGAACGTACTTATGAAGAATTAAAAGAAACAGAATTTTTGCCGTTCCAAGCTGGTATTGAAGCAGGGGCAGATTTTGTTATGGTTGGTCATCAGATTATGAGCTGTGCAGAAGATGCAATGCCGTCTGATTTATCTTCTGTTGTTGTGACAGATTGGCTTAGGGGTGACCTTGGTTTTGATGGTATTGTAATTACAGATGCTCAAAATATGAGTACGATTTCTGAAAATTATTCTGCAGGGGAAGCTGCTGTATTATCAATTTCTGCTGGTGTGGATATTGTGCTTATGCCAGTAGATTTGAATGATGCTTTTGAAGGTGTTTATCAGGCTGTACAGAATGGAAAAATTTCAGAAGAACGAATTGACGAAAGCATCAGAAGAATTTTGACAGTAAAAGCAAAACATAATTTGCTGTGAACATAACAGCAAAAAATAGATTTGAAATTCTTAAAATACGATACAATGTGAAGAAAGGATTTTACTATGGAATTAACACAAGAACAAAGTAGCCGTGCTCGCACGATGGCGGCACAATGCCTTAAAATCATGGAAACGCAGGACAGAAATGGACAATATAGCGTACTGATTAAGCTATACACAGACCAATTCAAGGAAAGTAATAAATCAAGAGAATATTATAACGAAGTACAAAGATATATGAGTTTAAATAGTACTTATCAACAGCATATTAAACAATATGAAATAAAAATAGCAGAATTGCAAAAAAGTATCAATGCCAGTGCTACAGAACTGCAAAGCGAAAAAGCAAAAGCTTATAGTTGGTATCAGGCTTATATCGAACAAAAAGAGACTCTTGAAAAAGATAATGCGGATTTAGAAAAGCTGAAAGAAGAAATAGAATCTTTAAAACAAGAAAATACAAAAATGCAGGAGCAGTTAGATTCGCTTACGGAGGGAACAAATGATGAAACACTCCAGAAAATGCTTGCTGAACAACAAGAACAAAGCAAAGTAAATGAAG
>CAMWUF010000255.1 GCA_947177375.1 uncultured Ruminococcus sp. | reverse complement strand
ATCACAGATATTTTAATACAAGATGGTAAAATTACTAAAATAGAAAAAAAAATTTGTATAGAAGCAGAAAAAATAATTGATGGTACAGGGCTAACAGCTGTGCCAAGTTTATTTGATATGCATGTACATTTTCGTGACCCTGGACAAACGCATAAAGAAGATATTATTTCTGGTTGCCGTTCGGCATTGGCTGGCGGTGTAACAGGTGTGCTTTGTATGCCGAATACAAACCCTCCTGTAGATTCGCCAGAAATTTTAAATTATATTCTTGAAAAAGCAAAAAATACAGGTGTTGCTGTTTATCCTGTGGCTTGTATCACAAAGGGCATGCAAGGAGAAATTTTAACAGATTTTGCTGAATTAAAAAAATCAGGTGCAAAATGTTTGTCTGATGACGGCAGACCTGTCAAAAATGCGGAATTAATGCGTTTGGCAATTGAAAAAGCAAAACAGGAAAATATCTTAATTGCATCACACTGTGAAGATTTAGATATTATTCATGGAGGTATTATGCACAAAGGTTCTGTTTCAGAAGAATTGGGCGTAAAAGGCATGGACAGAGCGTCAGAAGATTATATCACAGCAAGAGAAATTATTCTTGCGTCTTCCTGTGGTGGAAAAATTCATATTTGTCATGTAAGCACAAAGGGAAGTGTAGATATTATTCGGGAAGCAAAGAGATTAGGTGTACAAGTTACTTGTGAAACAGCTCCGCATTATTTTATGCTGACACATGAGAAATTAAAATCAAGAAATGCCAATGACAGAATGAATCCGCCTTTGCGTGAAGAATCTGACAGGCAAGCAATTGAACAGGCTGTACTGGACGGAACAATAGATTGCATTGTGACAGACCATGCACCACATACACCAGAAGAAAAAGCAGATTTTGAACATGCACCAAATGGAATTGTTGGCTTAGAAACATCGCTATCTGCAACATTGACGGCTTTATATCATACAGGAAAATGCAGTTTACAGAAAATTATTAATTTAATGTCTGTCAAACCCAGAGAATTATTACATATTCCTGTTGTAAGTTTAAAAGAAAATGCAGATGCAAATTTAATTTTAGTTGATTTAAATCAGAAATGGGAAGTGATTCCTGAAAAATTAAATAGCAAATCGCATAATACAGCATTTAGAAATATGCAATTCACAGGCAAAGTCAAATTCACGATTACTGACGGAATAATCCGTTATGAAGATAAATAATTTATATTTTTGAAAGGAGCTTTTTTATTATGAGCTTTGACAGATTAATTGCAAAAATAAAAGAAACAGGAAATCCCTCTGTTGTGGGACTGGACGCAAAATTGGATTATGTGCCAGAATATTTAATCCAGAGATTTCAGGAAGAAGACGGTGCAAGTTTACAGACTGCTGCAAGAGCTATTTTTGCTTTTAATAAAGCAATTATTGATGAAATCTGTGATATTGTACCAGCTATCAAGCCACAAAGTGCTTATTATGAGATGTATGGCTATTATGGCATGAAAACACTTGCTGAAACGATTAGTTATGCAAAATTAAAAGGCATGTTTGTTATCACAGATGGTAAACGTAATGATATTGGTGCAACTATGCAAGCGTATACTTCGGCACATTTGGGAAGTGTAAAAATTGGTGATAATGAAATTGAGCCGTTCGGGGCAGATGCTTTGACTGTCAATGGCTATCTTGGTACAGATGGCATTAAGCCTTTGTTAGAAGTTTGTAAATCCCGTGACAAAGGTATTTTTGTACTGGTGAAAACTTCTAATCCGTCCAGTGGTGAATTGCAGGATAAATTAATAGACGGTGAGCCATTATATGCAAGAATGGGTGATTTGTGTGAAACATGGGGAGCAGATGTAATCGGCGAATATGGCTATTCTGCTGTAGGCGCTGTTGTTGGTGCGACTTATCCAGAGCAATTAAGAGAGCTTAGAGCAAGATTGCCACATACATTTTTCTTAGTGCCTGGTTATGGCGCACAAGGTGGCGGTGCTGAGGGTGTTGCAGGTGCATTTGATGAAAATGGTCTTGGTGCAATTGTAAATTCATCAAGAGCAATTATGTGTGCCTATCAAAAAGAAAATTGCGACCCGAAAGAATTTGCCAAAGCTTCCAGACGTGAAGCAATTCGTATGCGTGATGATATTACTAGCTATATAAAAATCAAATAAATTTAGTTACTGAAAAAATTTGATAAAAAATGCTAAGAAAGGATGTAGTGTATGGCATTGATAAAAAATGCAACGCCTGCTTGGTTAGTATTGGCAGACGGTCAGATTTTTAAGGGGAAAAGTTTTGGAGAAACTGGCACTGTGATAGGCGAAGTTGTATTTACAACAAGCATGACAGGTTATCAGGAAACACTTACAGACCCTAGTTATTATGGACAGATTGTCACACAGACATTTCCATTGATTGGAAATTATGGCGTAAATAGTGCAGATTTTGAATCTGATAAATCTTATGTGAGTGGTTATATTGTTCGTGAATGGTGTAATACACCGTCAAATTTTCGTTGTGAAAATACAATTGAAGATTTTTTGAAAAAAAATCATATTATTGGATTATATGATATTGATACTCGTTGTCTGACCAGAACATTGCGTGAAGCAGGTGTTATGAATGGTGCAATTACAACAGAAAATCCAGAAGAAAATTTAAATATATTATTAGAAAAAATTAGAAATTATGCGGTGCTGGATGCTGTGAATCATGTAACAAATTCTAAAATTTTTAGTTATATGCCAGAACAGAAAAAATATCAAGTTGTATTATTTGATTTTGGCTATAAAAGAAATATCAGACAAGAACTTGTTAACAGAAATTGTGAAGTGATAGTTGTCCCAGCAAATACCACAGCAGAAGAAATTGAAAAAATAAACCCAGACGGCATTATGCTT
>CAMWUF010000254.1 GCA_947177375.1 uncultured Ruminococcus sp. | reverse complement strand
ATTATTATTTTTTATTACATAGCATTTCGATTTTCAAGTGCTTTATACAGTGTAACTTCATCAGCATATTCTAATATTCCGCCTACTGGCAGACCAAAAGCAAGTCTTGTTACAGTAACACCCAAGGGCTTTAATAACTGTGAAATATAAGTTGCTGTTGCGTCGCCCTCTACAGTCGGATTCGTTGCCATGATGACTTCTTGAATATTTCCTTGCTGAACACGGGCAATTAAAGAACGAATTTTTAAATCATCTGGTAAAATATTTTTTAATGGCGAAATTAAACCATGCAGAACATGATAAACGCCTTTATATTCGCCTGTACGTTCAAAAGCAGAAATATCTTTTGGGGTTTCTACAACACAGATAGTAAATTTATCACGGTTATTATCATTGCAGATTGGACATAAATCAGAATCTGTTAAATTTTCACAGCATTTACAATAATGTACAGTCTGCTTTGCATGTAATAACGCTTGAGAAAATGCTTCTACTTCGTCAGATTGCATGGACATGACATGATAGGCAAGCCGAGTAGCGGTTTTCATTCCGATACCCGGCAATTTTGCAAATTGTTCTGTCAATATCACAAGCGGTAATGCATCATGATTTGCCATGCTTAGAACAATCCTGGCAGAGAGACTCCGCCTGTAATTTTGCTCATTTCATCTTCTGTTGTTTGCTCAATCTGGCTGACAGCTTCGTTTACAGCACTGATAATTAAATCCTGAAGTGTATCAACATCTTCTGGGTCTACAACCTCTGGTTTAATATTCAGGGATTTGATGATTTTTTTACCTGTCATAACAAGTTCTACGACACCACCACCAACAGTGACAGAAAACTCACGTGCTTCAATTTCGTCTTGTAATTCTGTAATCTGGTCTTGCATTTTCTGTGCCTGACGAATCATAGAATTCATGTTCTGGGCATTATTATTTGCACCTCTTGGTATTCTTGCTCTCATGAAAACCTCTCCTTTTCTTGAAATAAAATAAATTTTCTATTACACAGCAGTTGTCGGAATCCCGCTGTTTTTAGCATGTTCTAACATTTCTTGCACAGTCTGGATTTTTACAGCTTCTGGAGAACATTTTGCACGAACAGCATAACGTTTTCCCATGACATGCTCTATTGCATCACCCAAAGCTTTTGCATTTTCCTGCTTTTTAAACATAGAAAGAAACAACGGATTTTCTGCTGTAATTAATATCACATTTGCATAGTAAACCGCTTTTGAACCAGCAAGAGAACCCAATACAGCTGGATTTAATTTTTCGCATTCTTCCAGAATTTCAGCCCATTGTGTTAATGGCTGAAAATCAGATAATTTCATTTTTTTCATATCAATTTCTGGCTTTGGTTCAGAAAAATTAGGCGATGCCTGTGGTTTTGTAAACGGATGTTCAGAAACGGGTTTTTGTTGTTCCAACTGTGCAATTCTTGCATATAATGCTTGCAATTCACTAGAATTAATCATTTCTGCTTGATTTGTTTGCTGTCCCTGTTGCATAGGAATATCATTGCAAATGCGAATCAAATATAATTCTAATTCTGTGCGTTTATTAATTGCTTTGGTCATACGTTCACGGCAAATTTGTAAATTTTCTAATATCTGCATAATATGTGACAAGTCCTGTTCCGATGCGATATTTTGCAAAGCAGGAATTTCATCTGTCATGCTATGCAAAAGTCCAATATCTCCTGTTGCTTTTAATAGCATAATATCTCTTTGCATGAGAATTAATTCTTCACAAAGCCTCTGTAAATCTTTGGAATTATCATGCAATTCAGCAATCATTTTTAAACTATCAGGAATATTTTTCTGATATAAATTTTGCAAAAGCTGAATTAAATAACTTCTTCCAGCAGTTCCCGCAGATTCAGAAACAATTTGGTCTGTAATGACTTCGCCATAAGCAGAACACCTGTCTAATAGTGAAATCGCATCACGCATACCACCATCAGAAATTCTTGCAATTAATTCTACAGCTTGTTTTGTGATTTCTATTTTTTCTTGTTTCGCAATGCTGTTTAATCTTGCAACAAGGTCTTTTTGCTGAATTCTTCGGAAATCATAACGTTGACAACGGGAAATAATCGTGGCTGGGACTTTGTGAATTTCAGTAGTCGCAAGAATAAATTTCACATAAGCTGGTGGTTCTTCCATAATTTTCAGCAATGCATTAAATGCACTTGCAGATAACATATGCACTTCATCAATAATATAAATTTTAAATTTACATCGTTCTGGCGTATATACAGTAGCATCTCGCAATTCTCGAATATCTTCTACACTGTTATTAGAAGCTGCATCAATTTCTATGATATCTGATAAAATACCCTTGTCCGCATCTTGACAGATACTGCATTCCAGACAAGGATTCCCGTCTGGCAGTGGGTGTTCACAATTAACAGCTTTTGCTAAGATTCTTGCACAAGTGGTTTTACCTGTACCACGAGAACCTGTAAATAAATAGGCATGTGCCGTTGTTTGGGCTTTTATCTGATTCTGCAAAGTCGTTGTCACATGTGGTTGTGATAATACATCTGGGAAACGCAATGGTCGCCACTTTCTGTATAGAGCTTGATACATGAAAAAATCCCCCAATATTTTGTTCAAAGTTTCAAAAAAATTCGGAATATAAGTGTGCAGGCTTGCTGCGGCACATGAGTCCATCCGCTTAATGCTGCTCGGTTCCCCGCCTGACATGGTTCACGGTGGAACATTGCACAGGGCCCGCACACTTATATTCCGAAGTCTTGTACACTCGAATGGTATTATTATAACATAGATTTTTATAAAAAGCAAGACCTGAAACACAATTTTTCTTCTTTTTGTTTATTATTGCTAAAACAAATGCATTGTTTTTGTATATTCATACAAAAAAATTTATTTTC
>CAMWUF010000253.1 GCA_947177375.1 uncultured Ruminococcus sp. | reverse complement strand
TTGCAGAACATGCCATTGTGACTGAACAAACAAACACAATGCTAGTCCTGCATGTTCATGAATCTGACACAGAATTCACATGATTTTATCACATTTTTGATGTATACTAAAACATCAAATTTGGCAGTTTATTTATAAAATTGCCAATTTTAGATAATTATTAAATCAAAAAAGGAGTGAAGAATTTGACACCGAAAAAAAATAGGGGGATTACAGTATATTTGGTTATTGCAGCAATTTTAATTTTTTTGGCTGCTTACATGCTGCCCCGCATTAATGATAAGAAACCAGAGTACACATACTCGGAAATTATCACCCATTTTGATAATCTGGAAGTAAAAAGCTATACGCTTGATTTGGGAACTGGAGATTTGGAATTAACACTAAAAGATAATACAGAATTAGAATATTCTGTGCCGTATGTGTCGCTTTTCTTGAATGATACAGAGGACTATCGTGTAAAATATAACATGGCAAATCCCAGACAGCCATTAGACCAGGATTATTATAAAATTACTGATAATTCCTGGATTATCACGTATGTGCCAACGCTGATTATTTTAATTATGGGTGTTGTATTATTTATTTTCATGATGCGACAGGCAGGCGGTTCAAAATATACGAATTTTGGAAAAGCAAATATTAAAAATCAGGCGGAAGGCAAAAAGGCAATGTTTGCAGATGTTGCTGGTGCAGAAGAAGAAAAATTTGAAATGGCAGAAATTGTGGATTTCTTGAAAAATCCGAAAAAATATGCTGAAATCGGTGCAAGAATTCCAAAAGGTGTATTGCTGTTAGGCCCTCCTGGTACTGGTAAAACGTTATTAGCAAGAGCTGTTGCAGGAGAAGCTGGTTGTCCGTTCTATCCGATGTCTGGTTCTGATTTTGTAGAAATGTTTGTTGGTGTGGGTGCGTCCCGTGTACGTGATTTGTTTGAAACTGCTAAGAGAAATCAGCCGTCTATTATATTTATTGACGAAATTGACGCTGTTGGTAGACATAGAGGTGCAGGACTTGGTGGCGGTCATGATGAACGGGAACAGACATTAAACCAATTGCTTGTGGAAATGGACGGTTTTGCAGGCAATGAAAGTGTCATTGTCATTGCGGCGACAAATAGACGTGATATTCTTGACCCTGCATTGCTTCGTCCAGGACGTTTTGACAGACAAATTGTAGTGGGTTATCCAGATATTAAAGGCAGAGAGGAAATTTTAAGAGTTCATACAAAAAATAAGCCTCTCGCACCAGATGTGAAATTAGATGATATTGCAAAAGGTACTGCTGGATTTACTGGTGCAGACTTGGAAAATCTCACAAATGAAGCAGCATTATTGGCAGCCAGAGCTGATAGAAAAGCCATTACTAATCAGGATATTGCAGAAGCAACGATTAAAGTTGTAGCAGGTCCAGAGAAAAAATCCAGAATTAAAACAGAACGTGAAATTAAACTTACTGCTTATCATGAAGCAGGTCATGCTGTCTGCACGTATTATTGTCCGCATCAGGATAAAGTGCATCAGATTTCTATTATTCCTCGTGGCATGGCAGGTGGTTATACACTGTCTTTACCAGAACATGACAAATCTTATAATAGCATGATGGAAATGCATGAGGAAATTATTGTATTATTAGGCGGTCGTGTTGCTGAAAAATTAATCATGGATGATATTTCTACTGGTGCTTCTAATGACTTAGAACGTGCAACGGCTACTGCAAGAAATATGATTACTCGTTATGGATTTAGTGAAAAATTAGGTCCTGTTGTTTATGGAAATGACCAAGGTGAGCCGTTCTTAGGACGTGATTTTAGCAGTACGCCAAATTATTCTAATGAAGTTGCAGCTGAAATTGATACGGAAATTCGCAATTTTGTGGAACAGGGCTATGCAAAGGCAGAAGAAATTCTGCGTACGCATATTGACCAGTTGCATGTTGTTGCACAGTATTTGATTCAATATGAAAAAATTGATGGTCCTGATTTTGAAAAGCTCATGAAAGGCGAAAGTTTAGAGCAGGTTACACCAGAAAAAAAAATAGAATCAAATCCAGAGCCAAAACAAATGATTTCACCTGAAACACAGGATTTTACAGAAGAATAATCAATAAGCCCCTGTAATAGAAATCAGGGGCTTTATTATTTCAAAAAGCCTCTGTTTAGAAAATCAAAACAGAGGCTATTTATAATAAAAGCAGTTTTTATCATTCTGACTGTGCAAGAGAGCTATTTTATAGACATTCTCTGCACAGTACAGAGTTTGCCACTCTCTTATCAGGAAAATAAAATCTTCTGCTGTTGATATTCTATGCAGAATTTTTGATTTTGCAACTGGAAATAATTTGTAATGATAAAATTCTATAAAATTTTGTATTTTTCTCTTGATTTTGATGATAAAATATGCTATAATAAAATTATAAATTTTTGTCAGGAGTGCTTAAAATGGCTTTTACTATGGGCATGTATATTTTAATCGCAGGTGCATTATTTGCAATATTGGGTTTTTTATTATTATGCAATCATGGAAAAATTGCGACAATTATTTTTGGTGTTTTATTTTTAGTTGCAGGGCTTTGTGGCGTAAAATTCGGCTATGATTTAGACCAGTCCACAGAATCGCAATATACTGTTACAGAAATTACTGCTGTAACTGCCAGAGATAATAATAATAATTATAGAGTCACTTTGAAAAACAGTTCAGGAGTGGAAACTTGGATTTATGTTAGTGATGATAATTTATTTAGATTTCCTAAAGACGAAGTAATTAACATGACTAAAAAAGATGTTAAAAAATATAGCAGTCAGAAATAATTTAAAAACAAAATGCAAGTATCTGTGTTTTTTATAAAATGCAGATGCTTTTTTTGAAAAAACACTTGCAAAGTGCAATGATTTCTGTTATAATATATATG
>CAMWUF010000252.1 GCA_947177375.1 uncultured Ruminococcus sp. | reverse complement strand
ACGAATTTTTTTATTTGTCAATAGCTTTTGAAAAAAATCTAAAAATTTTTTCATTCTGGTTGTCTATTATCATGTTCATTCAGCAAGCATAACATCAGCATTGTTAAATTTTCTGAAACAGAATGCCCTCCACCATTTTGCAATGCATGTAACATTCGCATGATAGCTTCTGACAAATCTGTAATAATAACTTCGTCAGAGCCTCTCATTTCAATCAGCATATCACCATTTTTTACTTGCAATTTAATCATAAAATAAATACCTCCTGCATTCGCATTTTGCGTAATTTTTCTATATCATGGTATTATCATAACATATTTTATGACATTTGTCAAGCGTTTTTTTAATAAAAATTCTCAATTTGCGTATTTACGAAAAATAACGACAAAAAATTCTATTAATTAATATCTGTTTCCATTCAGAATATTTTTTAAAATCCAGTAAAGATATTTTTTCATGCTGATTCAATAAATTTAATATTTTTTGCACTAAAAATTCACTATTTTCAGGTAATTCTGGCATTTCTTGAATGTCTGATTTTATCATATTCTGTACAGTTGCAACACAGGAAACAAAAGGCGAAAGATGGTTTGCATCTAAGATAGTTAATTCTGATTCAGTCATTGGAATTTCCGCAATTTGCAAATTTAAATTTGGTGGCAATAAAATTTCAGCTTCTTCTGGTTTCGCATAAGAATCAAAAAATTTTTGCATATTAATACAGGGTGTTCCTACTGGAATGACAAAACGCATTAAAGCAATTCCTGCTCTATCCTGATAGGCTTTTAAAAAATAATTTTTAGAAGTCGATGTAAAAGAAATTGTTTTGCCAGCTTGTTTAATTGCCTGATAATCAGAAAAACGCTCCACACGATAGGTTTGTATTAATTCTGTATTTTTAGATTTTTTGCATACAGAAAGTAAATTATCCAGTAATTTTTCTAAACGCTCCATATCAGAAACAATTGCAGGATTTAAAAATTTGCCCTCGTTCACTCTTTCTAGTTCTGTTCTAATCCCAAAATAAAACAACGAATTAATTACATTATAGGCTTTTGTATCGCTCCAGAAATCATCTTGTTTAAATCCTGCACAATCACCAATGTAATATTTTACAGCATTGATTTCCTGTTCTGTAAATTGCATCACAAAACCTCCTGTTTAATTGATATTTATCACAGCAGAACGCATCACACTAAGAAATTCTTCTCTATGATTCTGATAAGTATCTGTATTTGCTTTGCAAGTGATAATATACATTGAAGAACCCTCTGTTAAATAGCCAACAAAACAAGTTAATTTTGCAGAATCGTCACCA
This sequence comes from uncultured Ruminococcus sp., assembly GCA_947177375.1. Lineage (GTDB taxonomy): Bacteria > Bacillota > Clostridia > Oscillospirales > Ruminococcaceae > UBA3855. Next base: position 1,601 of record CAMWUF010000252.1, on the reverse strand, counting down.
TCACCAATGGTATAATTAAATTCTAATGTCTGAATTGTAACATCCTGACTGCTGGAAATTGCGTCACTGCTGAGTAATTCCAATGAAGAAGTCATATTTTGATATTCCAGTAAAGCCTGTACAGAATAATCATAAGCAGAAATATATTGCTTTTCTCTGGTGTCTTCTGTAATAATAATACTTGCATCATCACAAATATAATATTCTTGATAAAATTCTGATGATGTTTTCTGATAATTTTCAGGAATATCAACAAATAAATTTTGCAAAGGCAATGCTTTATAAGTAACTAATGTTTCTTCTGTTGCTTGCGAATTTTTTTCTGAACTACTGCAACCAGTAATACTAGCAAATAAAAATAATACTAGCATAAAATTTAAAACTATTTTCAAAAATTATCAGTTCCTTTCTTAGAATGATTAAAATAAAAAAAAGAACGGACAGCAAGCCGTCCGTTCCTGACCAGACCGATAAGCCGAGTTCTGTCGAGTGCGGTTATTTATCTAGCTCTTATGTCGCCATAAGAATCAAGCCGTTGCTATGAATATATCCGCCGAGCAAGCGTGAAAATATATTCATACCATATCAACGTTGCATCGGATAGGGTTTACACAGCAATATAGTCTCCTATATTCTGGTGAGCTTTTACCTCGCCATTCCACCTGTACTGCATAAAATAATATAAAAATATACAGTAGTTTCTTTTCTGTTGCACTAGCCCTAGAGTCACCTCCGGCTGTCGTTAGCAGTTATCCTGCTCTGTGATGCTCGGACTTTCCTCATGAACTAAACGTTCATGCAACCGCATAGTCTGCTCTGGTATTTATCATAACATATTTTTTGTAATTTGTCAAGGCAATTCTCTAAATTATTCATAAACATTTCATAAAATATCTATATTTTTAGATGAATTTTATGCTATACTAAAATAAATAGAGGTGTTACAGAATGAATAGTTTTAATAATTATCATCCTGAGAAACTTGAAAACTGTGTCAAAACCGTGAAAAAACTTGGTGTAATTAGCATAGTGTTAAGTATAATTTTCCTCATATGTCTTTATACTAGTTATCATTTATTATTTTTAATTGTAAGTGAATTTGGTTTATTTTTAAGTTTAATTGTAGGTGTAATTGGTTGCATAAAAGCAAATAAATTAAAAAAGAATTCTGAAATATTATCACCACAGGAGCAAAAAAATATTAAAATTGGCAAAATTTGTTCTATCATAGGTATTGTGCTAGCAGGAATATTTATTCTTACAAGTCTAAATTTTAGTGTTCCTGTTAAATAAGATATATGTTATAGTTATAACCAAACAGATAGGTGACAGAATGAGAAATTTTGATGAACAAGATAGTTATCAAATTTGTTATCAGATAGACGAAGAATATAAAAAATTAAAAAAACGTGCCAAAAAAGTAAAAATATTAGGGATTGCCAGCATAGTCATTGCAGTACTAGGCATAGTGATTTTAATCATTGGTGATTTAAAAGCTGGTGTGATTAGTATGATACTAAATTTTATTTTTCAAACAAATGATTTTAATTATCATGATTCAGTCTGTCTCTTAGAGACGTGTCCGAGCCCACGAGACGTCT
>CAMWUF010000251.1 GCA_947177375.1 uncultured Ruminococcus sp. | reverse complement strand
CCACAACAACTACAACAACTACAACAACCACAACAACTACAACAACTACAACAACCACAACAACAACGACATCAACGACAACAACGACAACAACGACATCAACACCACCAACAACATCTACTACAACAACTTCCACAACTCCTCCAACAACATCTTCCTCTACAACAACTTCTACAACAACATCTTCCTCTACAACATCTTCAACAACAACAACAACAACAACAACAACAGCTAAGCCATCAACAGCTAAACCATCAACAACAGCTAAGTCAGCAGTAGCAGCTAACAACACAACAACAGTAACAACTTCTCCAAAGACAGGTGTTGAAGGTATTCTGCCAATCGCAGGTATTGCAGCAGCAGTTGCAGTATTGGGTGGCGTAGCAGTTGTTTCCAAGAAGAAGAATGATGACTAATTTTAAAAATTAGTAATTCTAATTCTAAAACAAAACTGAATTTTACAGGCTCTCTGTGAAAACAGGGAGCTTGTTTTTGATTATTTCCTGAATTTCCAAAAAAAATTCCAGTTGCAATTAACAACTGGAATTTTTAATTTTAATTTTCTTCTTTATGATGCATACAATAAGCAAGCGTCATTAAGCTGTCACCAAGATGGACATTTTCAACAATTACATCAGGATTATTAATTTTTAAGTCAAAATGGCTGAAATTCCAGAATCCTGAAATTCCCAGATGAATTAATCTGTCAGCAAGTTGTTGTGCTGCATTTTTAGGAATACAAAGCACAGCTACTTGTGGACAATGCTGTTTGCAAAAACTTTCCAGTGATTCCATTGGCATAATTGTCAGACCTGCTGTAGACGTGCCTTGAATCAAGGGATTATCATCAAAAACAGCAATTAACTGACAGCCACGTTTTTGAAAATCCACATGTGAGGCAATTGTTTTACCAAGATTACCTGCACCAATCAAAATGACACCAGTATTTTGATGAACGCCAAGAATATCGCCAATAATTTTACGCAGTTCTACAACTTGATAACCATACCCTTGTTGCCCAAAACCACCAAAGCAATTAAAATCCTGTCGAATTTGTGAAGCAGAAAATCCCATTCTCAACGCAAGCTCACGGGAAGAAATACGCTCCAGTCCTTCTTGTTCCAGTTCACCCAGAAATCTATAATATCTTGGCAAACGGCGAATCACAGGCGTAGAAATCACTTGTTTTCCCATAATTTGCTCCTTTAATTTTTCATTATCATTATCTATCAGATTACTGCATCAAAGCAGAAAGTCTGATATTAATTTCTTCTAAAAATTCTTTAGAATTTACTTTGCGTTTATTTTCCAGAGAAGATAATAAATATAAATCTCCAGTCATAATACCATCTTCGATAGTCTGAATTGTTGCTTTTTCAAGCTTATCAGCATAGGTTACTAATTCTGAAATATGGTCTAATTCACCACGTTTGCGTAATGCACCACTCCATGCAAAAATAGTTGCAACAGAATTTGTAGAAGTCTCTTCGCCTTTTAAATGCTTATAATAATGACGTTGTACAGTACCATGAGCAGCTTCATATTCATAAACACCAGTTGGAGAAACTAACACAGAAGTCATCATAGCAAGTGAACCATAAGCCGTAGAAACCATATCAGACATGACATCACCGTCATAATTTTTACATGCCCAGATATAACCGCCATTAGAACGGATAACTCTTGCAACAGCGTCGTCAATCAAAGTATAAAAATATTCAATTCCAGCTTGTTCAAATTTGGTTTTATATTCTGCTTCAAAAATTTCAGCAAAAATATCTTTAAATCTATGGTCATATTTCTTAGAAATCGTATCTTTTGTTGCAAACCATAAATCTTGTTTTAAATCCAATGCATAATTAAAACATGCTCTTGCAAAGCCAGCAATACTATCATCACGGTTATGCAGACCCTGAATAATGCCGTCACCAGTAAATTCATGAATTAATTGTCTGGTTTCGTTACCGTCTTTGTCTGTATAAACTAATTCAGCCTTACCGCCAGCTGTAACCTGCATTTCTGTATTTTTGTAAACATCACCATACGCATGACGGGCAATTGTAATTGGCTTTGTCCAAGTAGGAATATATGGCGTAATGCCTTTTACTAGAATCGGCGTTCTGAACACAGTGCCGTCTAAAATCGCTCTGATAGTTCCATTTGGAGACTTCCACATTTCAGACAGATTATATTCAGGCATTCTTGCAGCATTTGGTGTGATAGTTGCACATTTTACAGCAACACCATATTTTTTCGTTGCTTCTGCACTGTCAAATGTCACTTTGTCTTTGGTTTCCTCACGATGATTTAAACCCAAATCATAATATTCTGTGTTCAATTCTACATAAGGCGTGATTAAAATATCTTTAATCCATTGCCAAAGTATTCTGGTCATTTCGTCGCCGTCCATTTCGACTAACGGCGTTGTCATTTTAATTTTTTCCATGGGAAAAAACCTCCTTTAATTACTAATTATTTAAATAGTGATTCGCCTCAGGGTCAGCAAATATTATTTTTACATGTTCTGGTACAAAATTCAAAATTGCCTGTTCAAACATGGGATAAATTGTTTTTCTTTTATTTCCGAACATTCCACAGCCAAATGCACCTAAAATTAATACATCAGGGTTCTGCATGACTGCAAGTTTGATAATATGATTAATACGATTTTGCATGATAACATCTAATTTTTGATTGGAAAATAAAAATCTTGCAAAATTTTTATTCACGGCTGGACAAGTAATAAAATTACAAGTCATGCTAGTATTTAATAAATTTCCAGTATTATCACGAATTAATGGCACGTTTTCAGAATATATCATATAATCTGTATAATTCGGCAAAATATGCAAACGATTTGCTTGATAATAGGCTTTTGCCGTGCGAATACTATAATATAATAAACTTGCACGGCATAAAGCTTCTTCCTGTGCATTACCG
>CAMWUF010000250.1 GCA_947177375.1 uncultured Ruminococcus sp. | reverse complement strand
ACTTTATATTGACAAAATAAACTTTTAGCGATATAATAAAACAAGAACAGAGAGGAGGTGATATATATGCCAAAAGTAAAAAAAGATAAAGAAGCAATGCAAAAGCGAGGAGAGATTCTGTTTAATTTAAGAAGAAAAAGAAATATAAAGCAATCCACCATTGCTGATATTTTAAATGTTTCGCAACAAGCTTATTTAAAATATGAACATGGAGATGCAGACCCAACAATAGATTCGTTAATTACACTTTCTGATTTTTATAAAGTGTCAATAGAATATCTTCTTGGACTTGAAAAAACACAAGAACCTGATGTACTAACACAGCTTGCACAAGAATTCAATCTCACTGAACTTGAAAAGGTGATTGTTCAAGCTTATATTGCTATCAGTCCTAAAGAACGCACAAAATTCGTTAAAGCTATTGAAGAAATTGCAAAACATCCTGAATCAACTCAGCAAGCATTTAAATCACAAATTCAGCAAACTGCAAATCCAAGCCCTATGACCTACTGTGGAACAATTGGCGAAGAACTGGAACGCAGGAAAAATGAAGAAGAAGCTACACGCAAAGGCACGCAATTCAAATTTGGTGTAGGTTAGACCCAAAAAAAGACAAGTAAATAAAAAAAATCCGCCCAGTGTCGCAAGCACTGGACGGATTCGGAGAAGATGTAAATAATATCACATATACTGATAACATTATAGCACATCTTCTTCAAAAAATCAAGACTAAAAAGGAGATTTTTTTAATGGAAGAAAATTATAGTTGCCAGGATGGTAAAACTCGTATACATGTTTACACAGATAGAAATGGAAATGTACTTGCTGAAAAGCACATTATAAAGCAATCAGACGGAAAAAAAAGATGCTATTGGTATTCTACTGACCCAAAAACAGAAAAAAAAGCAATGGGCTTAAATGGCACAATAATGCCTTTGTATCATGCAGATAAATTACATACCAGTAAAAGCGAAACTGTTTGGTTCGCTGAGGGTGAAAAAGACGTTGAGACACTAGAAAGATGTTTTAACTTTTTAGCAACTTGCACATCTAACGGCGGAAGACAAGCAACTTGGCATGATGATTTATATAATGCTGATTTAGAGGGTCGTAGCATTGGAATTTTTACGGATAATGACGAAGTGGGTGAAAATTATGGAGATTTTATTGCGAAAAATGTTTGTAAAATTGCAAAATCTGTTAAAATTATTCCAATAAAAGCTATCTGGGCTGAATGCCCTGAAAAGGGTGATATTTCTGATGCGGTAGAAGCACTAGGAAAAGATAAAGTTTTAGAGTTACTTTCCTCTGCAATTAAGAAAATAAAAGATTATGAGCCTGAAACTAACGAAAAGCAATCTAATAATCGAACGAACAATAAAATTGCTGATTTGCCAAATTGGATTCAGTTAAACAATAGAGGAATGTCCGTCAATCCTGAATTACTTGCAGAATATATTATGAATACTGAAAGCTATATTTTTGTACAGCTACGAGAGCAAGAATCACAGCAATGCTATTGGTATCAAAATGGTGTATATGTTAGAATCAGTGCAAAACATATTAAAGCTAGAATAAGAGCAATTATTCAGAAATATTATACAGAAATTGCAAAAATTCGTGTAATTGAGGATACATACAAGCATATTACTTATCCAGATGAAAAACATTTTGTTTCTGATGAATCGCTACTTGATGCTGATGAAAATATTATCAATTTTCAAAATGGCGTGTTGCATCTTGATACAATGGAATTAAAAGAACATAGTCCCAAGTATCTTAGTACCATTCAAATTCCTTGCAATTGGAATCCAAATTCTAAAAGTCCTGATACTTTTAGCAAATATATCTTGCATTTAGCAGGTGATGACAGTGATAATATTTTAACTCTAATTCAAGCAATTGGCTTTGCTATTTCTAATGTAAAAATCGAACGCTTTAAGAAGTCAATATTTTTATTTGGAGCAGGAAATAGTGGAAAATCTATATTTTTGAAATTCATGTCCTCACTAGTAGGAAAAGAAAATTTTTCCGCAATGCCATTTGCAGAGTTAGAAAAACGTTTCAGCACTTCTATGCTATATCGAAAAAGACTAGCAGGAGATGATGATTGCAATTATTGCACAAGTGCTAGTGCATCTGTCTTTAAAATTATGACAGGTGGTGGTGAATTAATGTGCGAAGAAAAAGGAAAACAGGGTTTTCATTTTGTGTTTAATGGATTGTATATAGTTTGTGCAAATAAATTGCCTCTTTTCGGTGGTGATAAAGGCAATCACGTTTATGACAGAATTATTCCTATAAGATGTGGTCAATCAATCCCAGAAAATCAACGTGATAAAAAACTGCTTGAAAAACTGCATACTGAACGTGAAGCAATTGTGCATCTGGCAGTAATATATTTAAAAAAGGCAATAGAAGATAATTACAACTTTGTGATTTCTGAAAAATCTAAAAAGCTTTTGGAAGAGTACAAAATTGAAAATGATATTGTACTGCAATTTATTGATGAATGCTGCGAACCACGTGTTACTTATAATGATAATGTTACAACTAAGGTGCTTTATGATGCCTTTAAAACATGGTGTTTCCAGAATGGTGAAAAATATATCCCCAAAAAAGCACAGTTCAGCGAGAGTCTTTGTAATTTCTATGGTGTAGAACCAGCAAGAGAAGGACGTAAGAAAATAAAAAGCAAAGTGAATGGATTCTATTATTATCCTCATACACTAACTAAAGAAGCAAAAAACGAATTACATGTTTATGACCAAGTTGAAAGTTATTCATAAATAATATAATAATAAATTAAGGGAATTTTTAGAATTGGGCAAAATTCCCTTAATTTATTTTCTGTTAATTATATATTTGTCTATAAATAGCCTTTTTTTTTTATTGAAAATAATAAGGGAAAAAATAAAGCCTTTTTTATTTATATATAAC
>CAMWUF010000249.1 GCA_947177375.1 uncultured Ruminococcus sp. | reverse complement strand
ATATTAGTGTAGCTTTTTCACAAAATTCAATAAAATGTTTATACTGCGTTGGTAAACCATGAGCTAAATCAAAACCATTTCCAAGCACCAAAATTTTTTTATACATAATGTGTACCCTCTTTCAAATCCGTATTTTTTTATGTTCTAGGACTATTTTATAAAATTTTCCTTTTCATATATATACCGTTTGAAATTAGACATTTTTTTACATACATTTTTCTATTTCGTATGATTATACAAATAAACTACTCATATATTGTATTATTTGCTAATTTTACTTTATCAGCACTCATGATTGATTTTTGGAATTGATAAAACAGCTCCAGCAGTTGAACGCTCGCTGGAGCTGTCTTTATTACCAGTCAACAGCTTCATCAAGAATTTTTTGCTGTTGGTCTCCTGACAGTCTTGTGTAAATCATGGTTGTATTGACACTAGAATGCCCTAACAAGTCGGCTAACAAAGTTACATCCTTAGTTTTGTCCATTACTTTAATGGCAAAATGATGGCGGAACGAGTGCGGATGCATAACTTCTTGTGGTATGCCGTATCGTTCAGAAAATCTGCTCAAAGCATAGCAACATGCACGTCTTGAAATTGGATGATTGCCACGACTTTTACTTGACTGCAATAAGTATTCCTGATTGTCTAATTTTCTAAGATAGCTGTCAAGCTCCGCTTTCAAAGAATAAGGAAATAGAATTGTTCGCACTTTGCCTTTTGAAACAATTGTTGCGTAACCACGCATAATATCTGATTTTTTCAGTCGGACAGCTTCAGAAATTCTTGTGCCTGTCTTAGCAAGAATCAGTATATTATAATACCATTGTGTATCACCATCGGCTTTTAATCCATCCATCAGACGTGTATATTGTTCATCGGTGATGATATTGCTAGTGCTAAATACCCTTTGAATTTTTACAGCCTTGACTGGAACAAAGACACCCTTATATGATGCATAACATTTAATAGCAATTAGTCTTGCATTGACTGTGCAAGCTCCTAATGTTCTTGTTAGCTCTGACTTCCATGCAAGAATATTTGATTTAGTTAATTCTGGATAGGATTCAAAATATTTTTTAACTGCATGCAAATAATTTTTTATTGTTCCTTGTGATAGTTCTTTTTCAAGCAGAAAATTTTTGAATCCCTCTAAATCTTGTTCCATTTTTTCACTCCTTTTTACTTCTCAAAATATACATTTTCATGAAATTTTAATTAATCCACCCCGAAAAATCCGAGGTGGTTTTTTTAAAAATTAATTCAGTTTTTCGCCATTTTCTAGTATATCATGCATATGCATTTGCATATACATCTCGACAGCATCTCTATCAGAGCATTGGATTCCCTTGACTGCTTCCAAAATACTCATTCCTCTTGCCACCAGCTCTCCGATAAGTATACTGGTAAAACAACTGTGCATTACAAGCAGCTCCTCAATGGTTGCGGTTCCATCTAACCCGCCCAAGCCAATACCAACATTTTCGCCATCGTATGTAATTACGATTTTTGAATCTTTCATCTTTTCACCTACCTTTTTTACTACTTTTTAACAACTTGTTGAAAATCATCTCAATGCCTTATAGATGTCACTCATGATAGCTAGACAGCTATCAGCGGTAACGCAAACAACTTTTTGGCTTTCATCTGTATAAGTAATAACTACAAATTCCTCGTAACCTCTCTGTACATATTCAGCCTTTAGCACTTCCGTTCTAGTTGCACATTCATGCAACGCTTCACCAATCATCTGAACGAATTTCGCTTTATCTTGCATGTCTACTCCTCTCCTTTCGTAGTTTTTTCATCATGCTGAAAATCATAAATTGTTGTTCCGTCAAGAATTGTCAAGAGCGTTTGGTCTAAATTTGTATCATTCAGCACCATCAACGTGACATGTGCCTGTGAATCCTTTGCATTCACGATTTTTTTCAAATCACTGCAATAGTTTTCAAACGATTTTACCGTGTGATTCCATTCATCAACACCTTGTTTTTGAGTTGTGGCAATCACGTCTACCAAAAAACCTTTTTTCCAGACAGAAATCTTGTAATTGTTAGCACTGGCGTTATATGCAACCTTAACATTTTCCGTCAAATTTTCCTTTACTGACAGTTCAAGGGCTATTCTTATCATTTCATGACTAAAACTATTTTGCATGTTTTTCACTTTCTTTCTAGCTAGTTGTAATTTCTATAGCAATGGTAGCCATTGTGATGACAAACACAACGAAAGTACCAATTGACAAAATTGTGAGAATAATCGCACATACTTCCATGACAAATGACTCTTTTTTGCTAAACTTGTATTTACGCTTTTGGAGTTGCTTTTTTGTTTCATGTTCTTCAAACTTGTCCATCATTTCATCTACCCCAACAGCTCCAGTTATTTTTCTGGAGTTGTTTTTATTTGGTTTGCTGATTATGTTCTTCTACTAGTTCACCAATGATTCTATCAATTGCAATCGTTACAGCGTTTTGAACAATTGCTGTTGCCTCAGTGAACGGCGTGCCATTCAGCATCATATTTCTGATAGAGTGGGCAATATGTGCCGAAATCATTGCTAGTAATTCTTTCCTGTCAGCATGAGGATTATTTATGTACACGCTGATATTACCACTATCTGGCTTATGAACAATCACGATTCTTGTTTCTTCTTCCATTTTTTCACCCGCCTTTCAGCTCCAGTTGTTTTCTGGAGCTGTTTTTTTATTTCTTACACCTCTTTTGTTGCAAACTTAGCCAAAATTACAGCAGCCATCTTGCATTGTTCTGGTGTAATATTTTTGAATGCTTGTAGAATTCTTGAAACTGCTTTTGAGTCTAATTGATAATATTTACTAATGGTAGTAACACTTTCCATATCAATTTTTTCCTTTAGATGATTCATAAATTTTCCTCCTTATCCTTAATTAACTAATTTTGTGTTTGTTTTATATAATTA
>CAMWUF010000248.1 GCA_947177375.1 uncultured Ruminococcus sp. | reverse complement strand
TAATAGAAATTACTGGAATAGAGGATTTATGACAGAAGCACTTGAAATGATATTGAAATTTATTTTTATAAATTCAGAAATAAACAGGATAGAGGCATTTGTAGAGATTCCAAATGTAGCATCTCAAAAGTTGTTGCAGAAACTGGGATTTACAAAAGAAGGAACATTACGACAATATGAAAAATGTCGAGGTAATTTAATAGATATTATTATCTATGGGTATCTTAGAAAGGATGGAAAATTTTAAAAAATATTTATTAATTTAAAACAGCTCCAGTTTATTTTCTGGAGCTGTTTTGATTAATTTTCTTGTTGCTGATTGCTTTTCATAGAGCCTAATAACTGTAATCCAATAATAATTACACCGCCGATAATAAAAAATAAAATGTGAAAACTAGAAAAACTTAATGGTTCTAAGCCAAGAGAAAGTTTATTATCATCTGTAAGAGTTGTAGGGCCCATGATAACAGAATATAAAGACCCTAGCATCATGCCTATAATTAAAAATACGGTTGCACTTCTCCATTTTTCCAAAGCAATGCGAATTAATCTGACAATCGAAACAATACCTGTAATCACACCAATGCCAAAGACAATTAAAATTGGCAAATATTGCAAATTTAGTGTTAATGTTTCTTTAATCGCACTGATAATAGAAATATATAATCCAAAAATTAATAACAAAGTCGAACCAGAAATTCCTGGTAAAACCATTGCACATATTGCAATTGCACCAGCAATAAATACATAGATATAAGTGCCAATGCTTGCATGTTCGAAAGAAACAATACGACTTGTATCGCCGACTGTAAAATATGTCAAAGCCCATACACCGCCAGCTCCTAACAAAGCCATAAATGCTGTCCATAATTTTTCTTTTAGACAGGCACGTTCCTGATAAATTACAACGGGAATCGCAAATAAAATAAATCCAATAAATAACGATGAAATCTGATAAATATGCGATTCAAACACAGAAGTTAATACCAGAATTGATGCAATCATGCCAATTGCCCAACCAATGCCAAGCTTAACTAAATAAATCAAAGCTTTTTTCTTAGCTTCTAAATTACCAGTCATCAAATCATTCAGAGAACCAATAAAATTATCATAAAATCCTAGCAAAAACGCAACTGTACCACCAGAGACGCCAGGAACACTATCTGCTAGTGCCATACATAACCCATGAAACATTGTCATGATGAGTTGTTTTATCTTCATAAATCTTCCTTTCTTGTTTAACTTACCAAATACGGCAAAAATATTTGCAGCAATAATCCAAGTGCGATAGCAAATCCTGTAAATACAGGCAATCCAACAGCAATGACAATAATACTATAAAAATCAAATACCAGATTTAATTTTTTGCCCTCATGTTTCCAAATATGCACTTGTTTGTTTTTTTTATAAATTTTATCTACAAACATAATTTCCGCTGGAAACGTATTATGAAATTCTTGCTGATGAATCATATAAACTGCATGTGTGCCGACGCCAATTTTTTTATTATCTTCAATGCGTAAAAATTCGCCTGTTGTTTTCTTTGTCATGAGCAGTAAGATAAGACTAGTTATAAAAAATAACATCATAAAAATAAAAAATATTTCTACTAATCCAATTGCACCTAGGATAATATACATGGGACTCACACCAAGAATTAACAGCAATGCAATTAAAACCACTGCACTTATAAGAATTTCCATGCAATTACTCCTGATTTAAGAACCAACTTGCTAAATATAACGAACCACAAATGACAACTGCACCATGTGACCCTTTTGCCCATCTCAATGCATAAGGCAAAGCTTGTTCTAATTCTATTATATTTGCTAAAGCATGTTGCTGAATAAATGCTTTTTGCAATTCTTCTTTTGGCATACTTGTTTCTGAAAATCCGTCCACACAAAGCACTTTGCTTAACACAAGTGCTAATTGAAATGCAGTAACATTTGCATCTTTTGTATTTGTCATGCCACAGATACCAATCCAGGAATCAATGCCACTTTCGCTTAATAAATCCGTCAAAACACCAATCCCGTCTGCATTATGACTACCATCTAAAATAACAAGCGGATTTGTTTGTAATACTTGAATTCTACCTGCAACGACTGTTTCTGCAAGAGAATTTTTAACAACTTCTTCTGAAATGCTATAATGATAATTTTTTCTTAATACATGCACAGTTTCTAAAGCTGTCAATGCATTGTCAATCTGGTGATTACCGCCCATTTTTGTCTGATATACAGTATTTTTATAACCGAATCGACAACCTCCAATGCCAGATTCTTTTCTGTCACAGAGGGATTCATTAGGAATAAAAATTTCACAATGCTTTTCCTTTGCTGTTTGACAGAAAATTTTTTCAGCTTTATTATTCGGCGAAATGACAACAGGACAATTATTTTTAATAATTCCTGCTTTATGCATAGCAATTTCTTCAATGCTGTTGCCTAATATTTGCATATGGTCTCTAGAAACAGAAGTCAGAACACTTACCAAAGGCTTTTTGATAATATTAGTCGCATCTAGCAAACCACCAATCCCTGTTTCTAAAATGACAAAATCTGTTTTTTCTTGTGCAAAATATAAAAATGCAATTGCCATTGTGATTTCAAATTGCGAATAGTCCGCCCCTGTAGCAACAGGAGCGACTTTTTCACAAAGTTCACAAAGTATATTTTCTGGAATATCCTGACTATTAATTCTGATTCTGTCACGATAATGTCTGATATAAGGCGAAGTCAAACTTCCTGTTTGATAGCCTGCATTTTTTAAGATATTAATTAAATATTCTGAAACAGAACCTTTTCCATTTGTGCCAGCAATATGAATACAAGTTAATTTTTCCTGTGGATTTCCCAAAGCATTCAGCAAATTTGCGATTCTGTCTAAATTTTTCACAGGCGAACCGCTTTTGCTGAATCCTTGAATCCATTGCATTGCTT
>CAMWUF010000247.1 GCA_947177375.1 uncultured Ruminococcus sp. | reverse complement strand
ATCATAGAATTTCCTCAATTATTAATTATCAAATGCTTTTGAGTCAACTTGGCAATCTACTGGAATTATCATATTTCCTTTTTTTAATTCTGGACAAGTCGCAAAAGCATATTTTTTAATCAATCTTAAATTTTCTGGCAATTTAACAGTTTTTAGATTTTTGCAATCATAAAATGCTAATTCACCAATGATTTTCACAGATTCAGGGATAATCATTTCTTCCAGAGAGCTACACCCTCCAGCAAAACAATCTGGAATTTCTTCTAAACTTTCAGGCAAGTAAATTTTTTTTAATTTTGGATTTTCTGAACAGATACCCAAAGGCAATAATTTTAAATTATCAGGAAATATGATTTCTTCCAGATTATCACAAAATTCAAATGCATGTTCACCAATCGATTCCACACTATCTGGAATTAAAAATTTCGTCACTTTTTTTTGAAATGCAAAACACAGGTCATAAATTTCACGGACAGTATCAGGAATTCTAATTTCGCCCACAAGAGGCATTTCCTGCAAATTTCTAAGCGACACAACAGGGCAATCTTCTATATAGGCTGGTATTTCATAAAACACTTGCTTTTTTGAACCTTTATATCCCACAATATATACTTCATTATCTTGCATATGATATTGCAAGCCCTCTGAAGTTTTCTTAAAAATTCCCAACTGTGCTAATATTTTTTCTTTTAAACTCATAATATTATCACCGCAACGGTCTTTTAAAATGCATAGGCAAGCCATTTTTCCTGTAAATATCGACTTTCCCCTGAATTAATGGCAGAAAATAACTAATTGCTGTATCTGTCACTTGATTTTGTTCAGGAGAAATCCATTCTTTAGGGAATTTTTTTTCTAAATTCGCAACATTTACAGCATCTGTCATTTCAATTGTGACCGCATAGGGCATATCACTCACACGCTTAAAATACATCATTTTTCCAGTTTCGCCATTAAGTGCTGTTTTCAGTCCATGTCTGCCAATACGTTCTGCTTCGTCAATATCTGTCTTAGAACAAATATGAGAAGAACATCTTTGCATAACATTCAATTCAATCGAACGCACTTTACAACCAATTCTGTCTGCAACGAAACGCTCTAAAAATTTTCCAATACCAGACAAATATTTATGCCCGAAATTATCTACTGCACCTGATTGAAACTCTTCTATTCCTGAATTTTCAGTTTCAAAATTTACACCTTCGGAAACGGCAATAATCACAGCCTTATGCTTAGCCATTTCTTTTTTTACATCTTCAATAAATTTTTCTGCTGAAAAATTAGTTTCTGGTAAATAAATCAAATGCGGTGCTTCTTCACCATTGGCACGTAATATACAAGTCGATGCTGTCAACCAACCGCTATTTCTTCCCATAATTTCAATTATCGTGACAGACGGCAAACTATATACACAGCTATCCCGAATAATTTCTTGTACTGTCGTAGCGACATATTTAGATGCTGAACCAAATCCTGGTGTATGGTCAGTGATAGGCAAGTCATTATCAATTGTTTTAGGCACACCAATAATTTTCACATCAGAACCAATTTGCTTCAGATAAGCTGATAATTTAACAACTGTATCCATAGAATCATTACCACCAATATAAATAAATATACCAATTCTATGAATTTCAAATGTATGCAGAATTTTTTCATAAATATCAGGATTTTCTTCATAATCTGGCAGTTTATAACGACATGACCCTAACATAGTTGACGGTGTTTGTCGTAGCAGTTCCATATCTTCATTTGTCCGAATCACGCTTTTTAAATTTAATAATTTATCATGAATCATGCCTTCAATACCGTTAATAGACCCAAAAATTGCATCAATTTCCCTTGTTAATAATCCTTGCTTGAAAACGCCTACCAAACTTGCATTAATTGCACAGGTAGGTCCACCAGATTGTGCAATTGCAATATTCATAAAAATTCCTCCTTTATGTTTTTCTGATTTTTTGTAAGCAATTCTATTATAACAGATTTTCATATAAATTGCAAGTGCTAATTATGCTTATTTTGCAAAAGAAAGCCCCCGCCTTTACAGACAGGGGAGAATCTCACAAATACAGACAGTATTTTTTATGATTCGCCTATTATTTTTGCAATCGCACAATCCATTTCTGTTGACTCATGCAATTCAATCACGCCTAAATCACAACATTTTGCAAGTGCAGAATCAAAAGGAAGCTGTGCCAACAATGGGATATTATATGCTTTGGCAATTTCAGCCGTATGACTTTCACCATAAATCATAATTTTTTTGCCACAGTCTGGACATACAGCATAGCTCATATTTTCAATAATACCCAATACAGGAATTTGCATCATATTTGCCATGTTTACGGCTTTTTGCACAATCATAGATACTAAATCCTGCGGAGAAGTGACAATCACAATGCCATCTACTGGAATACTTTGGAACACAGTTAAAGGCACATCACCTGTTCCTGGAGGCATGTCTACAAACATATAATCTACGCTGTCCCAAATAACATCTGTCCAGAACTGCTTCACAACACCTGCAATGACAGGACCTCTCCAGATAACAGGGTCTGTATCATGTTCCAGCATTAAATTTACAGACATAATATCAATGCCCATTTTAGACCTTGCTGGAAGCATACCTAATTCATTGCCAAGAACTTTTTCTTTTACACCAAATGCTTTTGGAATAGATGGTCCTGTAATATCTGCATCTAGAATAGCAGCATGTTTACCTGCTCTTTGTACACCAACTGCCAGCATAGAAGATACAAGAGATTTTCCAACACCACCCTTGCCACTAACAACAGCAATGACTTTGCCAATTTTGCTTAACTGATTTGGCTGTGCTAATAAATTTTGTGGAGCTGTACGTTCTCCACATGCACTTCCGCAAGTACTACAATCATGTGTACATGCATTTTCCTGTGTTTGTTTTTCCTGTTCACTCATCAAAAAAAACTC
>CAMWUF010000246.1 GCA_947177375.1 uncultured Ruminococcus sp. | reverse complement strand
ATAATATACAATTATTCACTATTAGGATGTTACTGTTTTGACATTTTTCGACAGTTAAATGTACAAAAACATGAGACAGATAAAGCTACCCAAAGAATAAATAATCGCATGTTCATAGGGGAACATAAATATTGGTATGATATAATTGACTTACATCATAATAATCTGCCAGTATTTCCTGTGCTAACTTGTTGTTAATATGACCTTTGTTTTTTTCAACAAGCTGAAGGATTCTGACCTATCTTTATGACGGCTTATATCCGCAAAACCACTGTTTAATCATTCAAAATTGTGGATCATGGAATCAACAGCGGACTTTTTTAGTTCTTCATCTAAGCTCTGATTATCTCTTGAATGAACTGTTCTTTCAAATCCATTTCAGGAAGTAATTCCACGCATCTCTCATAAAATTTTCCCTTTCTATATATGAACCGTCTGAAATTAAGCATTTTCTTACCTCGAAACTTTAATTTTGTATAAATCGACAAAAAAGAACAATTTAATGCCATTTAATTATTTAATTTTGCCAAATATTTCATTATCTTATTTTTAATTCTCGAAACCTTTGCGTATAACGAACCTAAAGCCAGATTTTTTCTTTTGTTAGTTTTCTTTTATCTGCATCCAAAAATACTCTTCCATCAATTAGTGTTTCTTCTCGTCCAGAACATCCAATACACTGCGTTCAAATGGATTTTCGGATAATTGTTCTGATATGATGTCTATATCCACCGTATCCACTTTCTTTCTATGATAGTCCCTTATTTCCTTATCTGCTACAGAATACAGCTATGGACGAATATCTTTTGACATATCCAAAGTGTTCACTTTCTTATAGTCGAAGTCATTTTTCTATACTATTTAACGTGAGTTCGACAGAAAAAATCAGTCAAGTAGGCATAAAATTCCCTTTGACATATTTGAAGGAGAACAGATAGAGGGCTTTTTAGGCAGAAAGGAGTAAGCCGCCAGTGCAGAAACCAGATTTACCAGGAAATTGGTCACACTGCGATGCCGGGAGTGTTCTATGACACAGATGTTTTTCAGGAAATCATTGACGGATTCAATCACGGCACGCTTGCGGAGCATGAGCCTATCCTATAAATCCATCAGCTTATTCTTCATATTCTTCTTTGCTCTGGTCACAAGTGTAATATCTCTTTTCAGAAGCTTTTCAAAGAGTTTTGCAGAAATATAGCCTCTGTCTGCAAATAACTTTCCGAATATTTCCTTTGTCAGAGCATTCATCACTGCTGCATTTCTATCATCAATATTTCCAGAAGTTAGGCAGAAAGAATTTCCCCTTCATCATTGATGATGAGATGCAGCTTGAAGCCATAGAACCAGCCCGTAGAATTTTTTCCTCTTTTTGCATATTTGCTGAATACACGATGTGAACTGATCCGATGATTGTCACATACTCTGATGGGAGTAGAATCTACAAAAGATATGCCGGAGCACTTGCCAAAACGTGCCCGGATAGTGTATCGTAGTAATGGAACAAGTGCATACCTCATAATTTCTACAAAACGGTTATAGCTGACCAGAGTAGGAAAATCCTGTTTCAGGTATTTCCTTACATGATAGAGATAATACCATTTAAATGTCCGGTATCCCGATAAATGGTACAGGATCAGTATGGTGATGATCTCACTCAATGCCATTCTGGTTTTCGGAACTATCTCCTGTTTATCCATTAACAAGGAACGTGTACAATATTTCTCGTAATCCTTACAAAAATCATCTACATCACAAAAGATTGCTACTTGTTCTTCCATTGAAAAGACCGCCTTTCTGTTTTTCGAGTTTGTGGTTATTCTCATTATAACAGATTCAGGCAGTTTTTTTCTATCCTTTTTTCATCGAACTCACGTTATTTACTCATCAAAAAAAGATAAGGGTACAGGATTCTAAGTCTACTCATTTTTATTTGAAAGAGCATCCAAAATATAAAAATTTAGCTCACCAGTTGGCTGTTTCCATTTTTTCTTCATGTTCTCTGTAGTGTGCCTGTTCCTCAAGCCTATATCATGCTACATTTCTCATTAAGCATATGAATGCTAAAATAAAAGTGTTTAAGATTATGACAAATAAGTATCGTAATCACAGAAAACGTCCTCATCTATGCTTAAATCTTATTTGTGGAATTATTAATTTTGAATCTAGGATTTAGTTTCCGAGGAGGTTACTCTAATTGCATACTTAAAAGTCTATATGTTCAATCCCAAATGGATATTATTTCTTGTTTCAGCAAGATATATAATAGTTGAAAGAAAAGAAGCAATATTATGACATTAAAAAAAATTGGAGAAATCCATACAGCAAAAGGTCTTTCTATGTATCAGTTCACGCAAATCACAGGAATTTAAGGACATCATATCAAAGGGATTGAAGAAGTAACACATCAACCAACCATTGACACATTGAAAAAATTGTTAGTTTTGCTTGGAATCAGTATGGCAGAGCTGTTCGGTGAAGAAATTGATTCTGCCTACTTGACGGAAAAGGAATAAATGCTGATAGAACGTGAGTTCGAAGAAAAAAAGATAGAAAAAACCGCCGGAATCTGTTATAATGAGAATAACGACAAACTTAGAGAACAGAAAGGCGGTTTTTTCTATGGAACAGGTGGCAATATTTTGTGATGTAGATGATTTTTGCAAAGCATACGAGGAATATTGTATGCATTCATTGATGATGGAAAAAAAGAAAGTCTTACCCAGAACAAGAATGGCACTAAGCGAAATCATAACAATACTGATTATGTACCATTTATCAGGATACCGCACATTTAAGTGGTATTATAAAAATCATGTCATTAAATATCAGAAACAGGATTTTCCGTCATTGGTAAGCTACAACCGTTTTGTAGAAATTATGGAATATGCACTTGTTCCACTTATAGTATACATTGTCAGAGCAAGATTTGTCAAGTGTTCTGGAATATCTTTTATTGATTCC
>CAMWUF010000245.1 GCA_947177375.1 uncultured Ruminococcus sp. | reverse complement strand
GGTATATAGTATGTATATAAAATTATAAATAATATATTAAATATTAAGTAACAGTATGAGAGAAAGAAGGAAGATTTATGGCAATTAGAAAAATTGTAACAAAAGATGACCCAATTTTGCATGTCACATGCAAACCTGTAGAAAAGTTTGATGCGAAACTTTGGGAATTACTGGACGATATGGCAGAAACACTTTATAAAGCCCAAGGCGTTGGTTTAGCCGCACCACAAGTTGGCATTCGCAAAAGAATTGCTGTGATTGATACAGAAGAAACAGGTTTAATAGAATTAATTAATCCAGTCATTTTAAAATCTAGCGGGAAACAACGTGATATTGAGGGCTGTTTGTCTTGTCCTGACCAATGGGGCTATGTAACACGTCCGAATAAATGCACAGTAAAAGCACAAAATCGTAATGGTGAATTTTACGAAATGCGTTTAGAAGGTTTAGCTTGTCGTGGTGCTTGTCATGAAATTGACCATCTGGACGGAAAATTATTTTTAGAACTAGTTGACGAATTTGTAGAAGTCGTAGAGGAGGAATAATTTTTCTATGAAAATTGTGTTTATGGGTACGCCTGAATTTGCTGTGCCTTGTCTGGAAGTACTTGCTTCTGATTCTGATATGGAAGTAAAAGCTGTTTTTACACAACCTGATAAACCAAATGGCCGTAAAATGAAATTGCAATTTACACCAGTTAAGAAAAAAGCATTAGAGCATGGTATTTCCATTTGTCAGCCAACTTCTTTGCGAAAAGGCGAAGATGCAGAAAAAGCATTGAATTTTTTGAAAAAAATTCAACCAGATTGTATTGTAGTTGCAGCATATGGACAAATTTTGCCAAAAGAAATTTTAGAATTGCCTAAATATGGTTGTATTAATGTTCATGCGTCATTGTTGCCGAAATACAGAGGAGCAGCTCCGATTCAGCATTGTATTCTGAATGGTGAAACAGAAACTGGTGTGACTATCATGCAAATGGCAGAAGGTCTTGACACTGGTGATATGTTATTAAAAGAAAGTATTGCAATCGGCGAAAATGAAATTGCAGAAGAATTGCATGACAGATTATCTGCATTGGGTGCAAAATTAATTTTACCAGCATTGCAAGGCTTAAAACAAGGTATATTAATTCCAGAAAAACAAGATGATAATAAATCTTGTTATGCGTCTATGATTCGCAAAGAAATGTCTGCATTAAATTTTGAAAAATCTGCACAAGAATTGCATAGAATTATTTGTGGTCTGACTGGTTTTACAAAATTAGATAATAAACGTTTGAAAATTATCCGTGCCATTGTAGCAGATAATAATGATAATAATAAAATAGGCACAGTAATTGACGCAGATAAATTTATTGTGCAGTGCGGAAATCAAACAGCTTTGCAATTTACAGAAGTACAGTTAGAAGGCAGTAAACGCATGCCAGTCAAAGAATTTTTACGTGGCAAAAAATTAATTAAAGGACAACAATTAGGGGCATGAGTAATGCAAGAGCAACAGCAGTAAAATTATTGCTGAAAACATTTGAAAATCATAGTTATTCTAATTTTGTACTGGATAAAGAATTGAAACATTCTAGTCTTTCAGCACAGGAAAAAGCGTTCTGTACACAGTTATATTATGGTGTGATAGAACGCTTGCTGACATTGGAATATATTCTGGAAGTGTATAGCAATAAAAAACCTGAAAAATTAGATAATGCTGTAAAATATATTTTATATCTTGGATTTTATCAATTAAAATATTGTGATAAAATTCCTGACAGTGCGTCTGTTAATGAAAGCGTAAAACTTGCGAAATATTTCAAGAAAAAAAGTGCATCAGGCTTTATTAATGCGGTTTTAAGAAAATTTCAGCGTGCAGATAAGAAAATTCCTTTGACAACTAATAAATGGATAAATATGCAAATGCAATACTCTGCACCAGTGGAGTTATTAAAAAAAATAATTTCTGAACATGGGGAAAAATTTGCAAATACTTTTTTTGAAAATAGTCTTTGTCCTCCACCTTGTATGATTAGATATAATCCCTTGAAAAAAGGCGATTTGCAAGAATTAAATCCAAAGCCCTGTGATAGTTTAGAACATGCCTATCAGATTGCTGTGGCAGATATCAGAAATACAGAAGCATTTCAACAAGGTTTCTTTCATGTGCAGGATTTATCTTCCCAGTTCTGTTGCAAAGTAGTAAATGCACAAGCAGGTGAAATCATATTAGACATGTGTTCTGCTCCTGGAGGGAAAGCTTTTACCATTGCAGAAGATATGCAGAATCAAGGACATGTCTATGCATTTGATTTGCATCCGCATAGAGTAAAATTAATTCAGCAAGGAGCTGAAAGATTAGGATTAACTTGTGTGCATACCAGTGTAAAAAATGCAACAGAATATGATAGTAAGATTCCAAAAGCGGATAAAATTTTATGTGATGTGCCATGTTCAGGATTTGGTGTGATTCGCCGTAGACCTGAAATTAAATATAAATCTCTTGCATCAATACAAGAACTTCCCGAATTGCAATATCAAATTCTGGAGAATGCGTCAAGATATTTGAAATCTGATGGAATTTTAGTTTATTCTACCTGTACGATTTTTAAACAGGAAAATCAAGACGTGATTCAGAAATTTTTAGAAAATCATAAAGATTTTGAACTTGTGGCTCTGAAAGAATTAAATATTTCAGAGGGTTGGGCGGTTCTCTCAGCAGAATATGCAGATTGTGATGGCTTTTTTATCGCAAAACTGCACAGAAAGGCGTGATGTCATGCAAGATATTTTATCTATGAATTTGCTGGAATTGCAAACTGCGATGCAAGAATTGCATGAGCCGATTTATAAAGCAAAGCAAATTTATCATTGGTTACATGTCAGAAAAATTCAGGAATTTTCACAAATGACAGATTTATCTTCTGCATTGCGACTAAAATTAGAAGCTAATTTTGAAATAAAAAAATTAATTA
>CAMWUF010000244.1 GCA_947177375.1 uncultured Ruminococcus sp. | reverse complement strand
GGCAAATACTATGGAAAATGAAAATCTTATCTTAACTGAGGAATGGGACAAAACATTTTCAAAAAGTGATAAAATAAATCATAGAAAAGTTAAATTCTACAATCGTTATGGCATCACACTTGTTGCAGATTTGTATGAACCAAAAAATATAGAGGGAAAACTTCCAGCAATTGCTATATGTGGTCCATTTGGTGCAGTTAAGGAACAATCATCAGGATTATATGCACAAACACTTGCTGAACGTGGATTTCTTACAATTGCCTTTGACCCGTCATTCACAGGTGAAAGTGGAGGACAGCCTCGCTATGTAGCGTCTCCAGATATTAATACTGAAGATTTTTCTGCAGCAGTTGATTTTCTCTCTGTGCAGGATAATGTGAATCCTGAATGTATTGGAATCCTTGGCATTTGTGGCTGGGGAGGTATGGCTTTAAATGCCGCTGCAAATGATACTCGTATTAAGGCAACCGTTGCTTCTACAATGTACGATATGACTCGTGTGAATGCAAAAGGCTATTTTGATGTAATGGATGCAGATGCCCGTTATGAACAGCGTAAAATTCTTAATGCACAAAGAACAGAAGATTATAAAAAAGGCAGTTATCAACTTGGTGGAGGTGTTGTTGACTCACTTCCAGAAGATGCACCTTTCTATGTAAAAGATTATTATGATTATTATAAAACAAGTCGTGGCTATCATAAACGTTCTCTAAACTCTAATGGCGGTTGGAATATGACCTCTGCACTATCTTTTATGAATATGCCGATTCTTGCTTATAGTGATGAAATCCGCAGTGCTGTACTGGTAATTCATGGTGAAAAAGCACATTCCCGTTATTTTAGCGAAGATGCTTTTAAAAAACTTAAGGGTAATAATAAAGAATTGTTAATTATTCCAAATGCTGTTCATACTGATTTATATGACCAAATGGACATAATTCCCTTTGACAAACTTGAAAATTTTTATCGTGAGAATCTAAACTGAATTTATATTATTATAAAAATTACGGGAGCTGATAGTTTCAGCTCCTGTTATATTATTACTGGAAAGGATTTATAAATATGAATTATTCTGAAATAGAAATTTATTTAAAACAAGTTTCTGAAAGAGGTGTAAAATTAGGGCTTGCCCGTGTAAAAGAATTGGCGAATTGTTTAGGGAATCCACAGAATCAAGTAAAAATTATTCATATTACAGGAACAAATGGCAAAGGCTCTGTTGGGGCAATGTTGGCAAATATTTTAAAATATGCAGGTTACAAGATAGGGCATTTTTCGTCTCCAGCGTTATTAAATTTAAATGATTATTTTAGAATTAATAGCAAAATCATTTCAGATAAATTATTAGCAGAAATAATGTCAGAAGTGATTTTTCATGCAGAACAAATGCTTGATAAACCGACTGAATTTGAAATACTTGCAGTAACGGCGTATTTGCTGTTTGCAAGAACAAAATGCCAGATTGCTATTATAGAATGCTGTATGGGTGGCGATACAGATTGTACTAATATTAATACAAAAGCTTTATTAACAGTGATTACTAATATTCAAAAAGACCATTGTGCTTTTTTGGGGAATACTCTTGCAGAAATTGCCCTGCATAAAGCAGGCATTATAAAATATAATGCTCCTGTTCTGACTGGCGAAAAAAATTTAGAAGCATTGCAAGTGATTAAAAATCAGGCTAATTTACTACATGCAGAATGTTATCTTGCTGAAAATTTAGTACAGGATAGTAATTTTACACTTGATGGAACAGAATTAATTTGTCAGGATTTTGGCAAATTATATTTATCTTTGTTAGGATTATATCAGCCTGAAAATGCAAATCTGGTATTAAACGCTGTGAAAATTCTTAGAAAATTAAATATTAAAATTTCAAATCAAGCTGTAAAAAATGGTCTTGCGAATTGCTCCTGGCATGGTAGATTTGAATTATTTTCAAAAAAGCCTTATATTATTTTTGATGGTGCGCATAATCCTGATGGCATGAAAATTTTAATAGAAAGTCTGAAAAAATATTTTACTGAAAAAAGTATAATTATAATAGGCATTATGGCAGATAAAGATGATTCTGGTTATGCAGAACTATTAAAACCTTGTGCAGATTATATTATTACGGTTCAGGCAAATCATCAACGTGCATTACATGCAGAATTGTTAAAAACTAGTTTACAAGAAAAAATGCCAGATATGAATATTATTTCCTGTGATTCTATTGCACAAGCTCTTGAAAAAGCATTGCAGGATTCTAATCAAATTATTTGCTTAGGGTCGCTATATTTATATCCTGAATTTTATCACGCTGTAAAAAAATTAGAAAATTTTGGCTAATCATAGCTTTTTATGAAAAAATACTTGCTTTTTTGTATGTTTTGATGTATAATAAAAACAAAGTATTTTTTTATTTAGAAAGGATTTGATAAAATATGAATTTAAATTTAACAATTGGTTTTATTGGAGCTGGCAACATGGGAACTGCCATTATGAAAGGCATTGCAGGAAGTAATTTACAGGCTGAATTATTTGCATTTGATACGGATACTGAAAAATTAAACAAGTTACAGGAATATCATGTAACAGCTTGCAATTCTGGTCTGGAAATTTTACAAAAATGCAAATATGTATTCTTGGCTGTAAAGCCTCAAATGTTTGATGAAGTGCTTGCACAGATTGCAGATGGTGTCAATGAAAATACTGTATTAATTTCTATTGCTGCGGGAATTACAGCAGAATATATCAAAATTAAAACAAATACCAATGCAAAAGTTGTACTTGTTATGCCAAACACGCCATTGTTATTAGGTGCAGGAGCATCTGCTTTGGCAAAAGCTGAACCAACTACAGAGGAAGAATTTGCAGTTGTTTGTAATATTTTTAATTCTTGTGGCATAACAGCTACGATTTCAGAAAATAAAATGAAAGAAATTATTGCAATTAATGGCAGTAGTCCTGCATTTATTTATTTATTTACAAAAGCATTTGTAGATTATGC
>CAMWUF010000243.1 GCA_947177375.1 uncultured Ruminococcus sp. | reverse complement strand
ATTCTGCAACGTCATAAATAAAGCTTATTTTATATTTATCCAAAGTTTCTTTGCTAGATAGACAATCTGCAAGAAAAATAATATTATCTGGTGTACGGAATCCAACCATATTGAAAAAATGTCCATTTAAATCAATTATTTCTATTTCTTCTGGGAAATCTTTATCTTTAAAATTAGTAACTTTGCTACCAGAAGCTAATAAAAATTTATGTCTTAACTCTTTACAAGGATAACCACCATATAAAAAAGATGATTCTAAAATAGGATATTCTGTAAACGCTAATTCAATGCCTGATGAAAATATGTTACAATTTGTTTGATTCTGCAAATAGCAATTTCCACCGATATGGTCAGCATTGGAATGTGTATTTAATATGCCAAGTAAATTCCAATGATGTTCGGCTAATATTTTTTTTATTTTTCTTCCCGCATCTTTATCATTTCCACTGTCAATTAAATATACATCTTTGCCATTTGGGCAATAAATTCCGATTTTAGCAGGACTTTCGATATAATACGTTTTTTCGCCAATTTGATGTAATTCAAACATAAAATCAAGAATCCTCCTCTATGATTTCAGAAAAAATATTCTGCAAATCTTCCAGACCCTCAGAATTTTTTACAGAAACTGCAATGTTACAAATATCTTCAAAGCAAGGAATTTCATTTGCAAAAGCAAGCATTCTGTTTTGGCGTTCTGTTTTATTTAATTTATCCGCTTTTGTAAATACAATAATAAACGGAATCTCAGAATCTATTAATTGATTTATCATGTTTAAATCATCTACAGATGGTGCATGACGCATATCCAGTAACTGAATCACTAATTGTAAATCTCTGTCAGCTTGCAAATAATCAAAAATTAATTTTCTTAAACGCTGTTGTTCAGATTTAGAAGTTTTCGCATAGCCGTAACCTGGTAAATCCACAAAATAAATTTTCTCATCAACACTATAAAAATTCACAGTCGCTGTTTTCCCTGGCACGGCACTCACACGTGCCAGAGATTTTTTATTGACAAGTTTATTAATCAAAGACGATTTCCCGACATTAGAACGCCCAACAAAGGCAAATTCCATACGTTCAGGTACAGGAAACTGACTTGCTTTCCCATAAGAACCAGTAAATACTGTATTTTGAAATTTCATAATTCCTCCATTTATTAATAATTATTATGCATGAATCACTTGTGTGGTTGTTGCAGTTTTCTTTTTTCTGGTTTTAGAATTACTGGTTTTTGATTTTTTATTAACTGGCTTTTCTAAAGCAATTTCAAGTACTTCTGATAAATCATGAACAGGCATAAATGTAACCGCATTTTTCACAACAGCATCAATTTCTTCTAAATCAGCTTGATTACCCTCTGGAATAATAACGATTTTAATACCTGCTTTATAGGCAGCCATTGATTTTTCACGTAATCCGCCGATAGGCATTACTTTTCCATGTAGCGTAATTTCTCCTGTCATAGCAACATCGGCACGAACAGGAATACCAGACAATGCAGAAATTAAAGCTGTTGTCATAGTCACACCAGCAGATGGGCCATCTTTTGGAACAGCTCCCTCTGGAGCATGAATATGCAAATCTTTTTTCTGATAAAAATCAGAAGAAATATTATATTCTTTGGCAATAGTTCTGGCATAACTAACAGCAATTTTCGCACTTTCCTGCATAACAGTTCCAAGAGAACCAGTAATTTCAATCATTCCCTTACCGTCTAATACAATTGCTTCCAACGGCATTAATACACCGCCGACAGAAGTCCATGCAAGACCATTTACTAAACCAACAGTATTTTCTTTGCTTGATACATCAAGGAGAAATTTCGCAATGCCTAAATATTGTTTGATATCTTTTAATGTTACATGTACACGCTTTGCATTTCCAAGAGCGATTTCTTTTGCAGATTTTCGGCAAACTGTTCCAATCGTGCGTTCAAGATTTCTGACACCTGCTTCTTTGGTATAGAAATCAATCATTGCATAAATTACATCATCATCGAAACGACATTGCAAAGATTTCATTCCATGAGCCTTGATTTGTTTTTCTACAAGATGTCTTTTCGCAATCTGGAATTTTTCTTCACGGGTATAACTGGAAATTTCGATAACTTCCATTCTGTCTAGTAAAGGCTGTGGAATCGTATCTAATGTATTAGCCGTTGCGATAAATAACACTTGACTTAAATCAAATGGCAATTCTAAATAATGGTCTCTGAACGCATAATTCTGCTCACTGTCTAACACTTCAAGCAATGCTGCTGACGGGTCGCCTTTGTAATCATTGCCCATTTTGTCCAGTTCGTCTAATAAAATTAATGGGTTTCTTGTACCTGCTTGATTGATAGCATGAATGATTCTGCCAGGCATTGCACCAATATAAGTTTTTCTATGTCCTCTGATATCTGCTTCATCACGAACACCGCCTAGAGAAACTCTGACAAATTTTCTGGAAATAGCTTCTGCAATAGAACGTCCAATAGAAGATTTTCCAACACCTGGAGGACCTACCAGACATAAAATTTGTCCTTTTAATTCAGGATTCAGCACACGGACAGCAAGTGTTTCTATAATACGTTCTTTTACTTTCTGCAAGCCATAATGGTCAGCATCCAGTGCCTGTTGCACAGACTGCAAATCAAGATTTTCTTCTGAAATATCATTCCACGGCAAGCTCAAGCAAGTATCTAAATAACTAGAAATCACATAAGCTTCTTGTGACGAAGACGGCATTTGACGAAGTCTGCTTGCTTCTTTCAAGAGTTTATTTTGACTTTCTTCAGGCAGTCCCAATGCCCGTATCCGTTCTGAATAAGATTCTGCATCTTCTGTTTCTTCTCCAGTTTCTTCCCGAAGTTGTTCAGAAATTACCCGTAATTGTTCCCGCAAAAAATACTCTCTTTGTCCTTGGTCAATATTTTCCTGTGTTTTATCATGAATATTTTTTTCTGTTTCCAGCACAAGTGTTTCTTTTACTAAAATTTCATGTAATAACTG
>CAMWUF010000242.1 GCA_947177375.1 uncultured Ruminococcus sp. | reverse complement strand
ATGTGACCAAAAAGAGAAATTAAAGAGATAACTTATAATAATATTTATAATTATATTATAACGAAAGGAGAAAGCTACTCAAAAAAATTTACAATACACACGGAAATGTGTTTGTAAATATGTACTGTATGCGATACGGTTTATACCTGTGGACAAAAAAGCAGGAATTTTTTCAATATGGGTGAATTTATCCATATGTTGAGTAGCAGGTAATTATTACCATGGAAGAAAATATGAACAATGTTCCGGAAACGGAAGAAGACATCGACTTTGCACAAGCAATTGAAGATGAAAGCTTCAACAAAAAACTGAGAAATGGAGATAGAGTAAAGGGAATTGTTATGTCTGTAAATAACAGTGAAGTAATGGTTGACATAGGTGCAAAACAGACTGGCACTGTTCCAGCAAGTGAATTGACAAACGACCCGACAAAAAGCCCGTCTGATATTGTAAAAGAAGGCGATGAATTGGAACTTATTGTTACAAAAGTAAGTGACCAAGATGGCATGGCTACTCTGTCCAAAAAGAGAGTTGATGAACAAGCAGGCGTTGATAAAGTAATCAAGGCAAAAGAAGAAGGTACTATTCTGGAAGCTGTTGTCAGCACAATTGTTAAGGGTGGCATTAATGTATACTATGAGAATGTACGGATATTTATTCCTGCTTCTCAGACAGGTTTAGCAAGAGATGTTTCTTTAGATACTCTCAAGGGTGAAACTGTAAAATTTGTGATTCTGGAAGCTCCAGAACGCAAAAAAAGTGCAGTTGGTTCTATGAAAGCTGTTTC
The DNA here is from genome assembly GCA_947177375.1 of uncultured Ruminococcus sp. Taxonomy (GTDB): domain Bacteria; phylum Bacillota; class Clostridia; order Oscillospirales; family Ruminococcaceae; genus UBA3855. The sequence continues at coordinate 2,212 of CAMWUF010000242.1, read as the reverse complement.
TCGCAAAGAAAGAGATGCTGCTAAGGCAAAATTCTGGGAATCTGCCGAAGTAGGCAAAGAATATGAGGGTGAAGTAAAATCTCTTACAAGTTATGGTGCATTTGTGGATTTAGGCGGCATTGATGGTATGGTGCATATTTCCGAACTGTCCTGGAACAGAATTAAACACCCAAGTCAGGTTGTTTCTGTTGGTGATGTTCTGAAAGTATATATTAAAGAACTTGACCCTGAAAAACAGCGTATTTCTTTAGGTTACAAGAGAACAGAAGATAATCCTTGGGAAAAATTCAAAGCTGAATATGCAGTTGGCGATGTAGTAACTGCAAAGATTGTTTCTATTACATCTTTTGGTGCGTTTGCCCAGATTATTGACGGCGTTGATGGCTTAATTCATATTTCCCAGTTAGCTAACAGACGTGTTGAAAATGTCAGAGATGTTGTAGCTGTTGGTGATGAAGTACAAGTAAAAATTATCGGTGTTGATTTGGATAACAAACGCATTTCTATTTCTATCAGAGAATTGCTCGAAGAAGAAAATGATTAATTTTAAAATTTAATTTCAAAACCCTGCCGAAATTGGCAGGGTTTTTGTTATTTTTAGATTGATTTTAAATTCTTTCGACTTTCATAAGATTTGTCATACCAGAAATTCCCAAAGGTACACCTGCTGTAATGACTACTAAATCGCCTTCTTTTACATGTCCATATTCTTTTGCGGCGGCAACAGCTTTTGCAAATAGTGTATCTGTATTATCTTCTTCGTCAATCACAAATGGAGTAACACCCCAGCTCATATTCATTTTGCGTTGGTTATCTTCGTCAGTGGTACAGCCTAAAATCTGCACTGCTGGACGGAATTTAGAAATTAATCTTGCTGTTTGTCCTCGTTTTGTAACAGCAATAATTGCTTTTGCATTTAAATCATGAGCCGTTGTCACAGCAGCATGTGCAATACCCTCTGCAATAGAAGTATTATCATTTTCTCGTCTGGAAGCAAATTCATGTTTATAATCAATATTGCCTTCTGTTGTTGAGGCAATCAAATCCATTGTGCGAACCACTTCTACAGGGAATTGTCCTGCTGCTGTTTCGCCAGAAAGCATAATCGCACTTGTGCCGTCATAAATCGCATTTGCAACATCTGTGATTTCTGCACGGGTAGGACGTGGATTATTAATCATAGATTCCAGCATTTGTGTTGCAGTGATTACTTGTTTGCCAGCATTATAGCCTTTTTGAATTAATTGCTTTTGAATTGCGGGAATCTGTTCAAATGGAATTTCAACACCCATGTCACCACGGGCAACCATAATGCCATCAGCGGCATCAAGAATTTCATCAATATTCTGCACGCCGTCTAAGTTTTCAATTTTTGCAATAATTCTGACATTGAACCAGCCAAGACTTTGTGTAAATCTTCTTAAATAATTAATATCTGCTGAAGAACGTACAAAACTTGCCGCAATAAAATCATAGCCCATTTTTGCACCAAATTCCAAGTCATTCATATCAGCATCACTTAAATACGGCATAGATAATCTGACACCAGGAACATTAATGCCTTTATTATCAGATAATACACCACCATGAATGACACGGCAAATGACATCTGTTCTGGTAATTTTTTCAGCCAGTAATTCAATTACACCGTCATTAATTAAAATTCTTGTGCCAACGCTGACATCTTGTGGTAAATTCCTAAATGTAATACTCCCGACTTCGTTTGTACAAGGTACGTCATTTGTAGTAAGCGTATAAATATCACCATCAAAAATTTCTACAGGTTCGCTGTTGACAAATTTTCTTAGTCTGACTTCTGGGCCTTTGGTGTCTAGCATAGTTGCAATAGGCAGATTTAATTCTTCCCGTAGTTTTACAATTGTTTCAAAGCGTTGCTTATGTGTAGCATAATCGCCATGTGAAAAATTAAATCTTGCTACGTTCATGCCTGATAACATCATGTCACGCAGAACATGTTCTGCATCTGTTGCAGGTCCAATAGTACAAATAATTTTTGTTTTTCTGTTACTCATGAAATTTCACTCCCATTAAAAAATATACTAGTTTCATTTTAACATAGCTTTTCTAATCCTGCAATAGATTTTACAGAAATTTTAAATTTTTTTTAAACTTCAGCAATTTATGCAAAATTTTCTAAAATTTACTAAAAATAACAGCATAATTTTTATGAAAAAACTGCCTCTGTTACGAC
>CAMWUF010000241.1 GCA_947177375.1 uncultured Ruminococcus sp. | reverse complement strand
CTATTACAGTTGGGAAATCATTTTCTTCAGCCCATGTTAAAATTTCAGCTCCAGCAGGTGCATGAATGGTGCATTTCGTTTCTAAATCTTCTAATCCCCAATTATTATAATTTAAACTAGAATTTAAAACAGATAAATCCTGTAAAGCAAGACAATTCGTTAATAATTCTTCTTGGGTTTCGGTCAGACTAGCAGGCAACGTTAATTCTGTTAAATTCATGCAATTAGAAAATGCACCACGTTTGATAGATTTTACTTGTTCAGGAATATTAATTTTAATAAGACTTTCACAATCTGCAAAAGCCTGTTCGTTAATAATTTCTATCGTATCAGGCAATGTGATAGAAGTTACATTCCAAGAGGCTTCAAATGCATATTGTGCAATTTCTGTGACAGGATAACCGCCAATTTGCGAAGTAATCACAAGTTCTGTATCAGAACCAATAAAATCTAAAATAACAGCTGTTCCGTCAGTGTGAATTTCATATTGAAATTGTTCTAAAGGCGTTGCACCTGCATCAATTTCTAAATCATTTGGCACAATAGTTTCAGCAGGTGGCTTAGAAGTCGGATATTCTTCTAAATTAATTGTTTCCTGAATTTCCTGATTTTCTTGTGTTTCAGCCTGAATATCCCCTGTATCTTCCTGTGGCACAGACTGACAACCGCAAAGCCATACAGAACATAATGCAATCATGATTAATAATTTTCTCATGCTTTTTTTCCTCTCATTTTGGCACGTTGTGCATTGTCAAGGATTCGCTTGCGAATACGCAAATTTTTAGGTGTGACTTCCAGCAATTCATCATCAGCAAGGAATTCCAGACAATCTTCTAAACTCATATTTCTTGGTGGAACTAAACGCAATGCATCATCACTGCCACTTGCTCTAGTGTTAGTCAAATGCTTTCTTTTGCAGACATTGACAACTAAATCATCAGATTTTGGAGAAACACCAACAACCATGCCTTCATAAACAGGTACACCTGCACCAATAAATAATGTTCCTCTTTCCTGTGCATTATAAAGCCCATAAGTGACAGCTTCACCAGATTCATGACAAATTAAAGAACCAACACTTCGTCTGGGAATATCGCCTTTAAACGGAATATAGCTATCAAACACACTGCTCATAATACCCTCACCTCTGGTATTTGTGAGAAATTCGCTTTTATAGCCAAATAATCCCCTTGACGGAATTAAAAATTCCAATCTGGTTCTAGTGCCTTGTGGTTGCATAGATTGCAATTCCCCTTTACGAGTCCCCATTTTTTCCATGACTGTGCCAACACATTCTTCTGGGACATCAACAACCAGTCGTTCTTGTGGTTCACAGAGTTTGCCATTAATCGTTTTATATAATACTCTTGGTGTAGAGACGGATAATTCATAACCTTCACGACGCATATTTTCTACTAAAATAGACAAATGCATTTCTCCACGTCCTGCAACACTAAACGAATCTGTATTATCAGTTTCAGTCACACGAAGTGAAACATCACGCAATAATTCTTTGAATAATCTTTCACGGAGCTGTCGAGAAGTTACATACTTGCCCTCACGTCCTGCAAATGGACTATCATTCACAGAAAATGTCATTTCAACAGTCGGTTCACTAATATGTGTAAATGGAATTGCTTCAGGTTTTTCTGGAGAACAGATAGTATCACCAATGGTAATATCTGGAATACCACTTAAAATAACAATATCACCAACAGTTGCTGTTTCTGTATTCACTTGTGCCAGACCCTGCATTTGTGCCAAAGAAACGATTTTTGCTTGATTACGTTTTTCAGGCAAGTTAGAATTTACCACAACAACAGGCTGATTAATTTTCACAGTTCCTTTTTGAATTTTACCAACAGCGATTCTTCCGACATAGTCATTATAATCAATCGAAGATACTAACATTTGAAAAGCTTCTTCAGGTTCGCCCTCTGGAGGTGCAATATAATTTAAAATCGTTTCAAATAAAGGCTTTAAATCTTCGCCCTGTGTATTTTTATCAAAAGATGCTGTGCCACTTCTGCCAGAACAATATAAAATCGGACTTTCTAATTGTTCATCATCGGCATCTAAATCTAATAGTAATAATTGCACTTCGTCAGCGATTTCATCAAGTCTGGCATCAGGTCTGTCAATTTTATTCACAACAATAATAATTTTATGCCCCATTTCCAAAGCCTTTGATAATACAAATCTAGTTTGTGGCATAGGACCTTCGGCAGCGTCAACTAATAAAATGACACCATCCACCATAGATAATACACGCTCAACCTCTCCGCCGAAATCTGCATGTCCTGGTGTATCAATAATATTAATTTTCACATCACCGTATTGAACAGCTGTATTTTTCGCTAAAATCGTAATACCACGTTCCCGTTCAATTTCGTTGGAATCCATGACACGTTCTGCAACGGCTTGATTCTCACGGAATACTCCGCCTTGTTTTAGCATTTCGTCAACAAGTGTTGTCTTGCCGTGGTCTACATGAGCAATAATTGCGACATTTCTTAAATCTTCTCTAATCATAAATTTACTATCCTTTCGTAGTATAATTTTCGCTTTTTCAGTATAGCACAAAATTTTCAAAATTGCAAGTTATTCTTGAAAATATGACAATTTGACGAAGTAACAGGCAATTTAACAAATAATATTTAGCATTTTTACGATATCATTTGCAAAAATAAAAAAAAGCGGATTGACAAAAAGCCCTATGATATGTTATAATAATTGCAGTGTCATAAAAAAATCCCCCATCTTTTTATGATGGGGTTTTTTGAGATGTCAACTACAGAAAATTATGGTTCATCTCTCCACTCTGAAAAATATTTTTTAAAGTTAGTTGACAGCAAGTAGGATCAGCCCCGCCCATGCGGGGAAAAGACTTGCTGTCAACTTACAATATTTATTGTAATACAAAAATTAGTGTATTAGCTAATTTTTAAAATATATTTTTGTACATTTTGATTAAAAGAGGTAATAATTATGTATGAAAGATTAAAAAAAC
>CAMWUF010000240.1 GCA_947177375.1 uncultured Ruminococcus sp. | reverse complement strand
TTTATCCGCATTGCAGAAAAAGTAAATGCTTTCCAGAAAGCAAATCCTGATGTGAAATTAATTCGCATGGGTATTGGTGATGTAACATTGCCAATTGCACCCGTTGTTGTGGACGCTATGAAAAAAGCTTGTGATGAACTTGCTGTCAAAGAGACTTTCAGAGGTTATGAAGATAGTGGTGCTGGCTATGATTTCTTGCGTGAAGCTGTTGCAAATTATTACAAATCTTTTGGAGCTGATGTTCCTGCTTGTGATATCAGAATCAATGACGGTGCGAAAAGTGACTGTGGTAATTTAGTAGATATTTTCGGTGATGATAATATTGTTTTAATTACAGACCCTGCTTATCCTGTTTACGTAGATTCTAATTTGATGAATGGCAGACAAATTGTCTATGCAGATTCTACAGAAGAAAATGGATTCTGTGCAATGCCTAATTCTGACGGCTATGAATTAAACGGCGAAAAAGTTTTCCCTGATATTATTTACTTGTGTTCTCCAAATAATCCGACTGGTGCTGCTTATACAAAACAACAGCTTGCAGAATGGATTGCTTATGCAAAACAGCATGGTGCAGTGATTCTTTATGATGCTGCTTATGAAGCCTTTATTAGTCAAGAAGATATTCCAAGAAGTATTTATCAAATTGCAGGTGCAAAAGAAGTTGCAATTGAAATGTGTTCTTTGTCTAAAACAGCAGGCTTTACAGGCGTACGTTGTGGCTATACAGTTGTTCCGTCTGAATTAAAAGCAATTGCAAGTGATGGCACAGAAGTTAGTCTTGCACAGCTCTGGAATAGAAGAGAGGGTTCTAAATTCAATGGTGTGTCTTATCCTGTACAGCGTGGAGCAGAAGCTGTATTTACACCAGAGGGACAGAAACAAGTTAAAGAAAATATTATTTATTATCAGGAAAATGCGAAAATCATTGCTGAAACACTCACAGAATTAAATATTCCATTCACAGGTGGTATTAATTCGCCTTATATCTGGTTCAAATGCCCATTTGAATTAGATAGCTGGTCATTCTTTGACAAAATGCTGAACCAAATTGCCGTTGTTGGCACGCCAGGGGCAGGATTTGGCAAAAACGGCACAAATTGGTTTAGATTAACGGCTTTTGGTGATAAAGATAATACTATTGAAGCTATGAACCGTCTGAAACAACTTGTAAAAAATAATTAATTTTAACATATAAAAACCAGAAACAAATTCATGTTTCTGGTTTTTTGCTGTTTATTTTTAAGCTGAAGGGTTCACATGTACCATGATATGTTTTAATTTTGGAAATTCTTGCTCTACAGTATCATGCACCTGTTCGGCAATTGCATGACTTTCAAATAAACTCTTTGTGCCGTCAACACTAATTTCAATATCTGCATAAATTCGATTGCCGAATACTCTTGTTTTTAATTCGTCAATGCCTAATACTTCATCATGTGTCAACACACAAGAACGAATTGCCTTTTCTGTCGTATCATCACAAGAATGGTCAACTAGCTTATTAATCGCATCTATAAAAATATCATAAGACGCTTTTAAAATAAAGATACAAATCACTAAACTTGCAACAGATTCTAACACAGGATAGCCACATCTTGCACCTGCAATGCCAATGATTGCCCCAATGGAAGATAATGCGTCACTTCTATGATGCCATGCGTCCGCCATTAATGCACCAGAATCCAATACTTTTGCATAATGCCTTGTATACCAGAACATAGATTCTTTTACCAAAATAGAAATGATTCCAGCTAGCATTGCTAATTTGTCAGGAATAACAAATTCTATTATATTCGCATGTAAAATTTGTTCTAAAGCATCCCGTCCGATAAAACAGCCTGTAATTACTAAAATCACAGATAATATAATTGATGCAACACATTCTAACCGTTCATGTCCATAAGGATGGTCACTGTCTGATTTTTTTGATGATAATTTCACACCAATAATCACAATAATACTACTGAACACGTCTGATGCAGAATGAAAACCATCACTAATCATAGCAGAAGAATGTGCTATCATACCGACAAATAGCTTAAATAATGAAAGTATGATATTTCCAATAATACTAACACCTGAGACTTTTACAGCAATTTTTTCTGATTGTTGAGTTGTCATAAAATACCCTCCTGTTATAAAAATATACAAAAAACCGCAGGACAGTTACTAAAATTTCCTGTCCTGCGGTGTATTTACCGCTGTTGCCATGCAACCCGAATAGCATAAATATTATGCCTTCTGTTCAGATTATGATTTAATTCGATTTACTCTATTTTAACATATTTTTAAACATTTGTCAAGTGGTTTGCTTGACTTTTTTTATTTATCATGCTATAATAATTTTAATAACAAAATTTAACATAGAAAGAAGAATCATTATGATTTTATATAGACCTGTAGGAACTGCTGAATTAGAATTAATCAAACAAAGCAATTACAAATCATTTCCGCCACGACTGCCAGAACAACCTATTTTTTATCCAGTTCTGAATCAAAAATATGCGGAAGAAATCGCTAAAAATTGGAATGTGAAAAGCACAAGTGACCATAAAGGCTATGTCACACAATTTGAAATTGATGATAGTTATTATGCAAAATTTCAAATTCAAACCGTTGGCAGAAATTATCATCAAGAATTATGGATACCAGCTGAAGAACTTGAAAATTTTAATTCGCATATTGTCGGAATCATAAAAGTGATTCAAGAATTTTCTCAGAAATAAATACTATCTATGTAAACAACAAAAAAAGACTGAAACATCAGTCTTTCCTTGCTTTTCAGAGGCGCCACCCAGATTTGAACTGGGGATCAGGGTGTTGCAGACCCACGCCTTACCACTTGGCTATAGCGCCGAAAAAAATGGAGCGGATTACGAGGCTCGAACTCGCTACCTCCACCTTGGCAAGGTGGCGCTCTACCAGATGAGCTAAATCCGCAATCTTACGACTCGAATGGGACTCGAACCCACGACCTCCGCCGTGACAGGGCGGCGTTCTAACCAACTGA
>CAMWUF010000239.1 GCA_947177375.1 uncultured Ruminococcus sp. | reverse complement strand
CCGGCTACTGATCGTCGCCTTGGTAAGCCGTTACCTTACCAACTAGCTAATCAGATGCGAGTCCATCTCCAAGCGATAAATCTTTGATAATCTCACCATGCGATAAGATTATGTTATAGGGTATTACCATCCGTTTCCAGAAGCTATCCCCTTCTTAGAGGCAGGTTACTCACACGTTACTCACCCGTCCGCCACTATGACAAATAGCAAGCTATCTGTCATCGTTCGACTTGCATGTGTTAGGCGTGCCGCCAGCGTTCGTCCTGAGCCAGGATCAAACTCTTCATAAAGTTTGTATCTTATCTGGATTTCATCCAGTTAAAATCATTGCTCATTACGTTTTAAACGCTCGCAATTACTGTGTTTTATAGTCTTGTCTGACTTCTCAAAATCAATTTTATTCAAAATTGACAAGGTTTCCAGTTTCTTTTTTCTTGCCTTTTTAGCATTGTTCACTTTTCAAGATGCAGTGCTGTTTTTCACTCAAACAGCTTATTCATTATACCACACTTTTCTAAATTTGTCAAGTCTTTTTTTCAAACTTTTTCAAATTTTTTTGAACTGTGATATTTCATCTTTGTAACAGCTCCAAACTCCCGTTCGGCTCTCACAGCGACTTGTCCATTGTACCACATTTTCAAATTTTTGTCAAGCCCTTTTTCAAAACTTTTTCAAATTTTTTCTTTTTCCAAAAGTGCTTTGCTATCAGCTCCGACAGCTTTATTATTATAGCACAATTTTTTGACTTTGTCAAGCTAATTTTTTTCAAAAAACAAGCTTATTTTTTAGTCAATTTTACTGTTATCTATTATTAATATACGATAGTATTTTGAAATTATCAAGCATTAGTTTACAATAGTATTATTAAAATTTACCAGAAGGGAATTATTTTCATGTTTTACGAACGAATTAAAGAACTTCGGCTTGCTTTAAAAATGAATCAAGTAGAATTTGCCAACAAGCTAAATATTACAAAACAGTGTGTCAGCAATTGGGAAAATGCGTATATTCAGCCATCAGTTGACATGCTGATTAAAATTGCAAAAACTTTTTCAGTCAGTACAGACTGGTTGCTTGGTTTAAATTCTCAAGATAGTTTAGATGTTTCTGAATTAAGCATAGATGAAATCACGCATTTGCAAAATATTATCAACGATTTAAAAAAATATAAATTCATGTAAAATTTTCAAAAAATATGATTTACCCCCTTTTCAAATGCTAATTTTTATGCTATAATATAAATAATAGCTTTGGATTATCCCAAAGCAAAAAATGATATTATTAATTTAGGAGGTTTTTCTGTATGTCTATCATGGAGCTTTACAACAGTTGGTGCGAAAAAGCCGTTGATGATGCGGATTTGCAAACTGAACTGTTAAGCGTAAAAGAAAATGAATCTGAAATTCGTGACCGTTTCTATCGTGATTTAGAATTCGGCACAGGTGGTTTGCGTGGTGTAATTGGTGCAGGTACAAACAGAATGAATGTTTATACTGTTCGCCGTGCCACACAAGGACTTGCTAATTATGTCAAAGAATCTTTTGAGAATCCAAGCGTTGCAATTTCTTATGACAGTCGTATCAAATCTACAAAGTTTGCACAAGCTGCTGCATCTGTTTTGGCAGCCAATGGCATTAAAGTTCATATTTACACAGAATTAATGCCAACACCTTGTTTGTCATGGGCTGTCCGTGCATTGAATTGCAGTGCTGGTATTATGGTAACTGCTAGTCATAATCCGTCAAAATATAATGGCTATAAAGCATATGGTGCAGATGGTTGTCAGATTACATTAGAAGTCGCTGAAAAAGTACTGTCTGAAATTAATTCTCTGGATATGTTTAATGATGTAAAATATACAGATTTTGAACAGGCAGTTGCTGATAATATGATTTCTTATATTGACCAGTCTGTCATTGAAGAATATTATCAAAATGTCCTTGCACAAGGCATTCATACAGACCTTTGTGCAGAAAGCGGTTTAAAAATTGTTTACACGCCTTTAAATGGCACAGGGAATAAGCCAGTTCGTGAAGTATTATCCAGAATCGGCATTAAAGACGTAACTGTTGTAGCAGAACAGGAAAATCCAGACGGTAATTTCCCAACTTGTCCTTATCCAAACCCTGAAATTCGTGAGGCTTTGGAATTAGGTTTAACATACTGCGACAAAGTAAAGCCTGATTTATTGCTTGCAACTGACCCTGATGCTGACCGTGTTGGAATTGCTGTGCCTGATGGTGATGATTATGCATTATTTTCTGGTAATGAAGTTGGTGCATTGTTACTGGAATATATTTGCAGTCAGCGTAAAGCAAACAATACACTTCCAGAAAATCCAGTTTGTGTAAAAACTATCGTAACAACAGATTTAGTAAAGGCAATTGCGAATGAATACGGCTTAGAAACGATTGAAGTTTTAACAGGCTTTAAATTCATTGGAGAACAGATAGCTTTACTGGAAGAAAAGAACCAAGAAAATCGCTATGTATTCGGCTTTGAAGAAAGCTATGGCTATTTGGCTGGTACTTATGTAAGAGATAAAGACGCTGTTGTTGCTTCTATGTTAATTTGTGAAATGGCTGCTTATTATCGCACAAAGGGCATTTCTTTGTTACAGGCAAGAGAAAATCTATATCAAAAATATGGTGTATTCCGTCATTCTCTGCAAAGCTTTGCATTTGAGGGTGAAAGCGGTATGAACAAAATGAATTCTCTCATGCAAGGCTTGCGTGATAACAGACCTGAAGCAATTGGCGGTCTGAAAGTTGTTTCTGTTTCTGATTATATCACAAGTGAAACAATTGACATTGCTACTGGTGAAAAAACGGCGATTACTTTGCCAAAATCCAATGTTTTAGTATTTGATTTAGAACAAGGTGCAAAAGTTGTCATTCGCCCATCTGGCACAGAGCCAAAAATTAAAAGCTATTATACAACAGTTGGCGAAACCATGGCTGATGCACTTGTCACAGAACAAAAACTAAGAGATGATTTCAGTCAGATTTTTAAATAATATAAAT
>CAMWUF010000238.1 GCA_947177375.1 uncultured Ruminococcus sp. | reverse complement strand
ATATAGAAGAATCTGAAAATGAAATGTATAAAAATTATCAGTATGAAATAGAACAAAAACAATATCGTGCTAAAAAATATTGTATTAAATCCAATTTATTGAAAAGTAAACGAAAAAATACACTTGCTTATTTTTTGGATAATACTGCGGAAAACTCTGCTGAAGCAGAAGCTTGTGTTAGAGATACAGATGAAACAATTGAAGTACTTGTACTTCGGAAATTTTCAGAAAATCAATATAGTTTATTATCAGGAGCTGTTGTATTTGATACGACTTTAACACCAAATGATGACGAAGCGAAACTAATTGTAAAAGAACGTTTGAGATTACCAATGGAGCTTAGCAGAGATTTTTATACTATAACTAAACAATTGGAAATTATGCCAAAAAATTGGCAAATTTCTAAATGGTTGAAAAATGAATTATTATTGCTACTTGATGAAAAAGCAGAAGCAGAATTACTTGTTGATAAAAAAACAGGTCATTATAAAACAGTTCATTATGATAAAAAATATGGGTTAATAATCTGCAATCCACAGAATGAAGACAAAAAATAATTGACAAGTTAAAAAAATTATGGTATACTGTTACTAATAAAATACTACTACTAGAAAAAATAGGGGTGAACTATGGAACAAGAATTTAATTTAATTGATGAACCTTGGATTTGTGTCAGAACAGCCAATTGTCAGATAAAAGAAGTTAGTCTGAAAGAAGTGATGTTACATGCACATGAATATATCGAACTTTCAGGAGAAACGAAATCACAGGATTTTGCAATTTTGCGATTGCTTCTTGCTATCATGTATACTGTATTTTCAAGATATGATATTTATGGTGATGAAATTTCTATTGATGAATTGGAAGAAAATTCAGAATTTGCTGTGGATAATTGGGAAGAAATCTGGAATTCTGGACAAATACCATCTGAGCCAATAGAGCGTTATTTTCGTGAATGGCATGAAAGATTTTGGTTATTTCATGAACAATATCCTTTTTATCAGTCGAATGCTGTCATAGACAAAGCAAAAAAAGAAAAAGGGAAAAAATACAAAGAAAAAATGTATAAAACTGCTAAAATGATTGGTACACTTTTTGAAAGTCATAATAAAAAAAGACTATTCGTACCAAGAATGGAACAAGGGCAAACGTTGTCCTATTCAGAAGCAGCAAGATGGCTTTTGCATAGTAACTGTTTTGATGATATTGCGGCCAAAAACCCCACACCTAAACGTACATGGGTTGGTAAATTGGCAATGATTGCACTAAAAGGTAAAAATCTTTTTGAAACAATTATGCTGAATTATTGTGCAGATGCTGATAATGGAGAGAATGAAATTAAAAGTACTCCTTCATGGGAACAAGAAAATCCTGTGACAGAATTTAATAGGCTTATTTCTGTTCCAAAGAATCAAGCAGGCTTGCTTTCTCTGATGTCAAGAAGAATTTATCTTTGTAGAGAAAATCATTCTGTTATAGGCTATTTTATTTCTGGTGGCGATTATTTTAAAGATGATGAAGTATTTTCTGAACAAATGACACTTTGGCAATATTACGAAGAAAAAGAAAGTGGAAAATCAAAATTTAAGCCAAAACCATATCATACTAAAAACGATGAATGGGAAGGCAATATAAAAATATGGCAAGAATTTGGTAGCATTGCACCGCTTGCTAAAGTTGATGAAAATTGTGGGGTAGATGAAAAATTTAGAAAAGCTGGCATTATAGATTGGATTTGTAAACTTTTAAATTCAGAAAATGATATTTTGGATAAGGAGAACTATTTTGTTAAAGTAGATGCAATGGCAGTTATTTATGATGAAGCTCATGCTGCATCACTTCAAGTAATTGATATTGTTAGTGATACACTTATACTGCATGCTAAACTATTACTAGATATTGGATATAATTGGAGAAATCGTATTATTAGTGAAATTGATACATGTGAAAAAGTTGCAAATCAAGTTTATTTTTTGCATAAGAATTTGCAAAAGTCAAATGGTAAGAAATATACTGATGAAGAAGATGGAAAGAAAAATAAAAATAATTTAAATCTTGAGGAAGGTAATATAAAAGTACAATTTTATGCGGCAATTGACTATCGATTTCGCATGTGGCTTCTTGGGATTAATCTAAGTTCTGAAGAAATAGTATCAAAACCAGATACTTATGTCTTGAAATGGAGAAATGAATTGAAAAAGATTGCATATAATTTCGGCGATGACCTTACAGCACAATCAGGCAGTAATGCTATTTTTGGGCATTATAGAAAACCTAATAGATCTGAAAAAGAATCTGGAAAATCTAAAAGGAAGTCTAATAGAGATGAGAAAGATGAAGAAGAAATTACTTCTTCTGCACAAGCATTGAACATATTCAGAAGTAAAATCAAAAAGATTTTTGAATCGGCAGGTGAAAAAAATGAGCAAGAGTAAGCAAATTTATAGTTATACAGCGTCTAAACTTGAATATCTAAAAAGTATTGCAGATACTGGAGCTGGCAAAAAAATGATGGCGAATCTTCGGCATGGTATTGGAAAAAAGCCAGGCGAACTTCCAGAACTATGGGGAATTGTATTTCATCAAATTCCAGATGAACTTGTTGGGACAAATCAAGCTTCTTATGCAGAAAATGCAATTTATACTACATTGACATTGTATGCATTGCACCAGCAGGGCAAAGATATGAAAGAAAATGATATGAATCAGAAGTATTTTGATGAAAATCAAGAAAATTCTAATGAAAGCAAAAAATATATGTCTCTTGGTCGTGCGGCAGCAAAGTTAATTAAACATGAAGATGATACAGAACGCATTCTGAACCGCTTGAATTTAGTAGTAACAGCTGTGTCTCCAGAAGATTTGGCATATCATTTAAGGGCAATCATACAGCTTTTGAGACAAGAGGGCATTTCATTAGATTATGCAAAACTAGCCGTTGATTTATATCAATTTTATTATGAAGATACTGCGGAAACTGTCAAATTAAGATGGGGACGGGATTTTTGGAATGAACGTTATCATC
>CAMWUF010000237.1 GCA_947177375.1 uncultured Ruminococcus sp. | reverse complement strand
CTTTAAGGAGGATTTTTATGGACAACAGAATTTATGGCTACGCAAGAGTTTCGAGCCGTGAACAGAATGAAGACCGTCAAATAGAGGCTCTGACTAAATTCGGAGTACCCTCTGAAAATATCATTGTTGACAAATGCTCTGGCAAAGATACCGAACGTGAAGGGTATCAGTATCTCAAACGCCAGATTCTCCGTTCGGGAGATACACTTGTCATCAAGGAGCTGGACAGACTGAGCAGAAATAAAGATGACATCAAGCATGAACTGGAAGATTTCAAACAAAAAGGAATCAAAATCAAGATTCTTGACATTCCTACTACTTTAACAGATTTTTCAAATGAACAGATGTGGGTCATGGATATGATTAACACTATCCTGATTGAAGTACTCGGAAGTATTGCCGAAAATGAGAGGAACAAAATTCGTTCCCGACAGAGAGAAGGTATTGAAGCTGCTCATAAGAAGAATGTGAAATTTGGAAGACCTGAACAGCCAAAGCCTGATAACTGGGATTCCGTTATGCTTCGTGTGGCTTCTGGTGCAATCCGTCCTGTCGATGCCATGAAAGAAATGGGTATTACACGCTCACGTTATTACTATCTCTGTGAACGTTATGACTTTAAGAGAGGTACAAAATAACCCGAAACAGAACGATACTATAAAATCAATTCAAGGAGGTTCTCTTATGAAAAAAAAATCAAATCATGAGGGCAGTATCAGACAGAGAAAGGACGGCAGATTTGAAGTCCGTGTTACCGCTGGCATTGACTTTGAAACTGGTAAGCCGAAACGTATTTCTTACTATACGAAAACCAAATCCGAAGCCATCAAGAAATTACATGAAGAAGAGTATAAAATTCATTTTCAGGAACATGTTGACCCTACCTCAACAAAACTGATTGACTGGTTAAGAGTATGGCTCGAAACATATATGAGAAATAGCCTGAAACAATCGACTTACACGAGCTACAGGGGATATATCGAAAATCATCTTGCACCATCCTTTCCAAATCTCAAATTAAAAGATCTGACTGCAAAACTTCTGCAAGAGTTCTATAACTACAAGCTGACGGAAGAAGGTTTATCTCCGAAAACGATAGCCAATCTTCACCGCTGTCTGCATAAAGCTTTGAAACAAGCAGTACTCGAACATCATATAGACTTCAATCCTTGTGATGCAGTGAATCTGCCACGCAACGAAAAGCCGCAAATTGAAATTCTGACCCGGGAAGAACAGCAAAGACTGATGTATACAAGCTACAACTTCAGATATGGTATTTTTATCAGACTGACACTTGCAACAGGAATTCGTCTTGGCGAACTGCTTGGATTACGCTGGGAGGACATTGATACGAGAAAGAGTATGCTCAATATCCGCAGGACACTCAACCGTTTACCTAAAGTCGATTATAACGGTATCGGAAATTCTACCGAAATCGTGATACAAGAACCGAAAACTAAAAATTCTATCCGTTCCATTCCGCTGATGCAAGTTATACTGAATGAACTGATACAATGGAGAAATGTTCAGCTTGCTGATGCCTGTACCGCAGGAGCTGCTTATTCCGATTCAGGATTCATTGTGACAAATTTAACAGGTGGATATATTGAACCACGTACATTCAAGGATTACTATCATCAGATTCTTGAAGCATCCGGACTTGGACACTATACATTTCACGCTCTCCGTCATACGTTCGCAACAAGAGCTATGGAACAGGGTATGGATGCGAAAACTCTTTCAATGCTTTTAGGACATTACTCTGTTGCGTTTACTCTTGATACTTATACTCATGTACTCGACAGTCAGAAACATGAAGAAATGAAACTCATGGAGAACTTATTCAATATGCCACAGCATCAGTCCTATCCTGTTATAGTCACACCTGCTCCGAATGGTTTTATTCTCAATGTCATTGACTTTGACGAACTGACAATCGAAACCGACAACATCAATTATGGCATAAGCTGTATACAATCTGCAATCGCACAAAAGCTCTCAAATATCTATCCGCCATCGCCTACTCCGAACAGCGAACTTGTAGTAAATATCGGAGAATTTGTTGTTATGATAAACATTTAACTAATGCTCCGTACAGTTTCATTCTGTACGGAGCACCTTTTGTTTTTTTATAAAATTGGCTCCCTTTTTTAAAATTTACTCATAAAAAGTAAATTTTCCAGGAGGTTTTTTAATTTCTAAAAATAATTTTTTCAGAAAGGGAGACAAAATTTAAAAAAATCAGGCATCATTTTTGAGAGTGTTCTGATATTGTGCCATTATGTAAAAATAAAATTTATGAAGTACACACTCGAATTTTATCAGCTCCCTGTCTAACATTCTATCATACAGTTCTGAATGCTTATTCCGTATGTCTGTTATGCAGGAACAAAGTTGATTAAAATCATTCAAAACATTTTCGTAATTACCTGAATATAACATATATGTGGCTATAACTGACAATCCAGATATATCATTCGGTAAATTATTGCAAAAATATAGGTGTAGCAATTCAGATTTCCAATTTTCATATTTATTATTCCCACAAAAATATATTTCTTTCATCCTATCAGAATTATAAACAGAATTTTTTAGACTACCAATATATTGCTTCACATCTTCTTTTTTATTTGCATCAAAAATAGCAGATATTAACCTGCAAGTAGATTGAAGCCATTTTATTTGCTTATCATATTGCATTCTGATTTCCCGAATATATTCTTCATAACCAATAACATAAGTTGCTCTTGTATAAATAAATTTCAACTTATGAAAAGCATTTGTTGTGCAAATCACATAATCGCTTAGTTCCGATTGTAGAATCACATCATAATTCTGAATCAAATAATTCATATCAACATTATATAATTCAAATCTGTACCTGCAATAATACATTTCGAGCAAATACAAAAAATCATTTTTACTGAAAGTTTTCTGTTTGCTGAACATTAAGATTATTTGTTCCAATAAATTTTCAAGACACTTTTTCTGCATAGCAACAAATTTCTTATTATCAGAATTAATT
>CAMWUF010000236.1 GCA_947177375.1 uncultured Ruminococcus sp. | reverse complement strand
TAGAGTTCGTCGGCAGCGTCCTCTGTGTATAATTGACAGTGGAAAGGATGATGGAAGATGAACGAAAATAAAAAGTTTCAGAAAGAGGGACTTACATTTGATGATGTTTTATTAATTCCAGCAAAATCAGATGTAACGCCGAATATGGTTTCTCTTGAAACAAAGTTGACAGCAAATATTAAGCTAAATACACCAGTTTTAACAGCGGCAATGGATACTGTAACAGATGCCCGTATGGCAGTTGCAATTGCAAGAGAGGGCGGTATTGGCATTATTCACAAGAATATGTCAATCGAACAACAGGCGAATGAAGTAGACAAAGTAAAACGTTCTGAAAATGGTGTAATCGTTGACCCATTTTCTTTGACAGCAGATGCATTAGTCGCTGATGCTGATGCATTAATGGGAAAATTCCGTATTTCTGGTGTGCCAATTGTAGATGAAAATAAAAAATTAGTTGGTATTATTACAAACAGAGATATGCGTTTCTTAACAGATTTTAGTATTAAAATCAGTGAAGTCATGACAAAAGAAAATTTAATTACTGTACCTGTTGGAACAACACTAGCACAGGCACAGGAAATTTTACGCAAGCATAAAATTGAAAAATTGCCGATTGTAGACGAAAACGGCATTTTAAAAGGTTTAATTACAATTAAAGATATTGAAAAGTCAGTTAGATTTCCAAATTCTGCAAGAGATGCCAGAGGCAGATTATTATGCGGTGCAGGGATTGGTGTCACTGCAAATATGCTCGACCGTGCAAAAGCTTTAATTGATGCACAAGTAGATGTATTAGTATTAGATTCTGCACATGGGCATAGTGCAAATATTATAAACGCTTTGAAAAAATTAAAAGCAGAATTCCCAGATACACCAGTCATTGCTGGAAATATTGCAACAGCAGAAGCCGCAGAAGAATTAATTCAAGCTGGTGCAGATTGTCTGAAAGTTGGTATTGGCCCTGGTTCTATCTGTACAACTAGAGTTGTTGCTGGTATTGGTGTACCACAGATTACAGCTGTTTATGATGTTGCTTGTGTTGCAAAGAAATATCAGATTCCAGTGATTGCGGACGGCGGTATTAAATATTCTGGTGATATTGTAAAAGCTTTGGCAGCAGGTGCTGATGTTGTCATGTTAGGCAGTCTGTTAGCAGGCTGTGAAGAAGCTCCTGGAGATACTGAAATTTATCAGGGCAGACAGTTTAAAGTATACAGAGGTATGGGTAGTTTAGGTGCTATGGCAAATGGTTCTACTGACAGATATTTCCAAGAGGGTGCAAAGAAACTTGTTCCAGAAGGTGTTGAAGGTCGTGTGCCTTATAAGGGTGCATTGGCTGATACTATTTTCCAATTAATTGGTGGTATTCGTGCAGGTATGGGTTATTGTGGCTGTGCGACGATTCCAGAACTTTGGGAAAAAGCACAATTTGTTCGCATTACGGGTGCAGGTCTGAAAGAAAGTCATCCACATGATATTTATATCACAAAAGAAGCTCCAAATTATTCTGTACAAATCTAAATGATAGAATAAATTTTAATTATATAAATTAATAGCACAGTGTATAAAAATACTGTGCTATTAATTTTTTCAACAATTCCACTGTGGAATGTTGAAAATTTAGTTTTATTAGTCTCTTTTAAAAATATCCCTTGTATAAACTTTGTCCATTACATCATCAAGACATGCATCATATCTGTTGGCAATAATGGCATCAGATTCTGATTTAAACTTGTCTAAATCGTTTATAATAAGACTGCCAAAGAATGTTTCACCATTTTTTAGCGTAGGTTCATAGACAATTACTCTTGCACCTTTTGCCTTAACACGTTTCATGACTCCCTGAATAGAAGATTGCCGAAAGTTGTCAGAATTTGATTTCATTGTCAGGCGATAGACACCAATTGTGACAGATTTTTCTTTTTTAGAATCAAACAGATTATCCTGGTCATAGCTATAATAGCCTGTTTTCTGAAGTACTCTGTCTGCGATGAAATCTTTACGGGTTTTATTAGACTCTACAATTGCCTTGATTAATTTTTCTGGAACATCTTCATAGTTCGCAAGAAGCTGTTTGGTATCTTTCGGCAGGCAATATCCACCATAGCCAAAACTTGGATTATTGTAATGAAAACCAATTCGAGGGTCAAGGCAAACACCATTGATAATTTGTTGTGTATTCAGGTTCTTTAGTTCTGCATAAGTATCAAGTTCATTAAAATAGGAAACACGCAATGCAAGATAAGTATTTGCAAAGAGTTTAACTGCTTCCGCTTCAGTAAATCCCATAAATAGTGCTGGAATTTCTTCTTTAACTGCTCCTTCCTGAAGAAATTCAGCAAATGTGCGGGCAGCATTCATAAGTCGTTCATCATGGATATCTGTCCCCATAATGATTCTTGAAGGATACAGATTATCATATAAAGCTTTTGATTCCCGCAGAAATTCTGGACTGAAAATAATATTCTTACTACCTGTTTTTTCACGAATTGATTGTGTATATCCTACTGGAATTGTAGATTTAATCACCATAATTGCGTCTGGATTATATTTCATCACAAGCTTGACAACTGCTTCGACAGCAGACGTGTCAAAGAAATTTTTTTTGCTATCATAGTTAGTAGGAACGGCAATGACAACAAAATCTGCATTGCTGTATGCTATTTCTGTATCTAATGTAGCTGTTAAATCAAGCTTTTTTTCTGTCAGATATTTCTCAATATAATTATCCTGTATTGGAGATTTCCTGCTGTTAATTAAATCTACTTTTTCAGGAATGATGTCAACCGCATAAACCTCATGATTTTGTGCCAATAGTACAGCAAGACTTAGTCCAACATATCCAGTACCAGCGACTGCAATTTTGTATTTTCTATTCATACACGATATCCGTTATTAGAAATTTAGTATTCATTGAAAAGTTGATTTTATCAAATCTTAATAACGGATTTTACCTCTCTTTCTTGATTAAAAGTTTATAATATGCTATAATTGATGATAAAACTCAAAGTCATACTATAAACTATAACGAAATTATAATATGT
>CAMWUF010000235.1 GCA_947177375.1 uncultured Ruminococcus sp. | reverse complement strand
AAGTGGTACTGTTTCCAGGAAAGCAGGAAGATATTATGTTTCTGTTCTGGTGAAAGAATCAGAACCAGAAAAACCTGTTTTAAATGATTTTGGAATCGGCATTGACTTAGGTGTGAAAGAATTTGCAGTCTGTTCAGATGGCAGAATCTTTAAAAATATCAATCAATCTTTTCGTATCAGAAAACTAGAAAAAAGTTTGAAACGACAAATCAGAAAACTTTCAAGGAAATATGAAAGTTTGAAAAAATTATTCATTATCAAGAAAGGAGAAGCTACTCGACAAAATATCCAAAAGCAAAAGCTTATCGTACAGAAACTTTATCAGAAAATTGCTAATATCCGGACAGATTATGTTAATCAAGTGATTTCTGCATTGGTGAAAACCAAACCAATGTGGATTACTTTAGAAGATTTGCATATTAGCGGAATGATGAAGAACAGACATCTCGCAAAAGCAATTGCACAGCAGAATTTTTTTACATTCAGAACAAAACTGCAAGCAAAATGCAAAGCATATGGCATAGAATTACGATTTGTTGACAGATTTTACCCGTCAAGTAAAACTTGCTATAACTGTGGCTGTATTAAGTCAGATTTAAAATTATCAGACAGAATCTATACTTGCTCTGCATGTGGATATACAGCTAATAGAGATTTCAATGCAAGCTTAAATTTACGAGATTGTCTGGCTTATCAAATTGCATAAATCAGTATTGATAAGTATGTACCGTAGGCTATGCGGGAATTTACGCCTGTGGACTGTACAGGAACTTGTGAGTAGATTGTGACTTATCATAATTCAAAGCATACAGGTTGAAGCAGGAATTTTCTCGATATGGGTATATTTGTCCATATTTTGAGTAGCAGTGCAGAACAAAATGGTTTATGTAACAGGTGATACGCATGGTGAATGGGAAAGATTTAAAACAAAAGAAATTAAAAGATTAAAACAAGGAGATATTTTAATCATATGCGGAGATTTTGGCTTTATCTGGGATAATAGCCGAAAAGAAAAGCAAATTTTAAGCAAAATGGCATCTTTGCCGTTTACAGTTGCATTTTTGGACGGCTGTCATGAAAATTATGATTTATTGCTAGCCTATCCAGAAGAAGTCTGGCATGGTGGGAAAATTCATAGAATTGCACCGAATATTATTCATCTTATGCGGGGACAAATTTTTGAAATCGAAAAAAGAAGTTTTTTTGTGTTTGGCGGTGGGCATAGTCAGGATTTTGAATATCGTACAACGGAAACTTGGTGGAAACAAGAACGCCCTACACATAGAGAAGTAGAAAACGCTGTCAAGAATTTACAGAGACATCATAACAAAATTGATTATATTTTAACGCATGAACCGCCTGCTATGCTAAAAGATTGTTTAGGCGTTGATGTTACACAAAGATTAGAAATGCATGCTTTTTTTGCGGATATGATTAAAGCTTGTAATTATCGAAAATGGTTTTTTGGAAAATGTCATATTGATAAATATATTCCAGTTAAATTTTTTGCTGTATTTGCTCAGGTTTTGCCTGTCACTGTCAAAGATACAGATTTGTAAATTTTATTAATTAATTTTTATCAGACTAGAAATATTCTGGTCTGATTTTTTTTTGAAAATTTAAAAAAAACACTTGACAAATCATATTATATGTGCTATAGTATAGGTAGATTATAATATTATACGTCATATAATATTATAAAAATCTAAGAAAGGAGTTGTTTGTATGTTTCCAATTAGTTCAGCTTTGCTAGATGCATTAGTGCTTGCACTGGTTGACAGAGAAGAAACTTATGGCTATAAAATCACACAAGAAATTCAAAATGCTGTAAAAGTTTCAGAATCTACGTTATATCCAGTCTTGCGAAGACTGCAAAAAAATGGTGCATTAGAAACATTTGACCGTGCCTATATGGGCAGAAATCGCCGTTATTATCGCATTACAGCATTGGGAGAAGCTATGCTGATTCAGTACCGCAAAGACTGGGAAGAACACAAGCTACAAATTGATGAAATTTTAAGAGAGGAGAATTTGTCATGACGGTAAATGAATTTTTACAGGAATTGGAAAGAAATTTATCTAGTCTAAAGCCAGAAGAAAGACAAAGTGCTATGGCATATTATCGGGAATATCTGGAAGAAGCAGGAGATTCTGCACAGGAAGCAATTGAAAATTTAGGTTCGCCTCAATCAGTTGCAGAAAGAATTTTATCAGAATCTGAATTAGAATTAAATGAATCTAAAAAATCACAGCCAAAATCTAAAATTAGTACTATTATAGCAGGAAGTTTTATTTTACTTGCCACAAGTCCATTCTGGCTAGTTATATTGTTTTTATGGCTTGCATTAGTATTCGCATTGACAATAATTGTATTAACATTTGCCACTTCGATTGTGATTGCTCCTATACAGGGCATTATGTATCTGACAAAGGGTCTTTTTAGTGATGGTATTGGGGATATTGGTGCAGGATTGTTTTGTGCTGGAATTACTATGCTTATCTGGAGACCCTGTTTAAAATTAATTATCCATACAACAAAAACACTTTGGGGGCATACGGTTGCGATTTGCAGAAAATTATTCGGAAAGGAGAATATCGCATGAATTTATTAAATATGAAATTTCCAAAATTATATTGGATAATTAGTGTAGCTTTAATAGGAGTAGGCATTTCTAATATGCTGATTGGCGGAATTCGTGCAAAGGCAGACAGAGAAAAGCATTTAATCAGCCGAACTGAAAATTTTGAATCTATTTCTGATTTGGATATTCATCTTACAGAGGGTGATGTTTATTTGCAAAAAGGTGAAAAAGATTCTGTTTGTACTGTGGAATTAGTTAATGTATCGGATTCTGTAGAAGTCTATTCAGAAAATGAAATATTATATATTAAAGATGAGGATAGTTTTCATTTGCAATTTTTTAATTTTGATTTTTTTGATTCAGGTACCAGTCAGATTAAAGTTACACTTCCTGAGCAAGAATATCAGCAAGTAATGATAAAATTAAATATAGGGAATTGTTATATTTCTGATTTGCAATGTGATATATTTGAT
>CAMWUF010000234.1 GCA_947177375.1 uncultured Ruminococcus sp. | reverse complement strand
ATATAATAAATTAAATAATGTGAATCAATATAGCCTTGATGAATATAATATTCTTCTTGCCAAGCACAGAGAAATTTTAAATTGCAGTTAATATTCTGAAATTCTATAGAATTTTCAGATTTATTTTCAGTATTAGAAATATCAGAATCTGTAATAGAATTTTCCTGTTCGGAAAAATGACATCCAGATAAGCATAATGCTAATATTAGTGCAAGCATAAATTTTAGTTTTTTCATGAAAATTTTTTCTCTCATGTTATGCATAAACTGCATCAAAATCTGTTTCTAAAATTTCATGCTGAATTCTTCCCTCTAGTAAATGAATAATTTTCTCAAGCGAATATAAATGCCAGATTTCACTGGCGGCACAGCATTTATCAGCAATTGTAATAATAAAACTTTCTTTATATTTTGGGGGCGGAAAACAAAGCGGAAACATATGCTTGCGGATAATATCACGTTCGATAGCATTTAATTCAAATTCATGTTCTGCATTTTTCAAAGAAATCATTGGGTGCATAAATGTATGAAATTTACAGGCAGATGCTTTATCATGCCAATCATATAAAAAATAATCATGTAACAGACACCCACGAACAAGACTTTTTTTGTCAATATGTTTGATATGTAACATTTGTGCCACTCGCAATGCCATATAAGCCACACAAATAGAATGCGTAAAGCAATCTGTTGTGCCATGTTGCATAAAATTCCGTTCAGATTGCATATTAGGCGAACGTAAAATATCTTGCCCATAAAAAAGCACTTGTTCTGCAAGTTGCTTATCTGGTTTGATATACCACATGATAAAAATCATATCCCTTCTTTTTTTAGTAATATTTATTATACTACAAAATAAGACATCTGTCAATTCTGATTTTTCAGATTTAAAAAATAAACGCTCTGCTGTGAAAATCCAACAGAGCGAAATTATTTTTAATTAATATCTTATTATTAATACATACCACCAGCAGGCATTGGAGGTGCAGGAGGTTCAGGTTCTTTAATATCTGCAACTAAGCTTTCTGTTGTCAGAACCATAGCAGCAACAGATGCTGCATTCTGTAATGCACTTCTGGTTACTTTTGTTGGGTCAACGATACCAACTGGAATCATATCTACATAAGTTTCTTTATAAGCATCAAAACCATAGCCAACCTTTTCGGAGCTGATAATTTTATCAATAATGACACTGCCTTCCAGACCTGCATTTAAAGCAATCTGACGCAATGGAGCTTCTAAAGCTTTGCCAATAATTTGTGCACCTGTTTTCTCATCGCCATCAAGTGTATCAATCAAAGCATTTACTGCTGGAATTGCATTAATTAAAGCTGTACCACCACCAGCAACAATACCTTCTTCTACAGCGGCTTTTGTTGCAGCAAGAGCATCTTCAATACGCAATTTCTTTTCTTTCATTTCGATTTCAGTTGCAGCACCAACTTTGATAACAGCAACACCGCCAGAAAGTTTTGCAAGTCTTTCCTGTAATTTTTCACGGTCAAAATCAGAAGTAGCACTTTCAATTTGAGATTTAATCTGTGCAACTCTAGCAGAAATTGCTTCTGTATCGCCTGCACCATCTACAATGATAGTATTTTCTTTCTGGATAACAACTTGACGAGCTTTACCAAGCTGTGCAATTGTTGTGTCTTTGAGTTCTAAGCCAAGTTCTTCTGTGATAACTTCACCGCCTGTTAATGTTGCAATATCTCTCAACATTTCCTTGCGTCTGTCACCAAAACCAGGAGCTTTCACAGCAGCACACTTGAATGTACCTCTCAGGTTATTCAAAATAATTGTTGTGAGTGCTTCGCCCTCAATATCTTCTGCAATGATAACAAGTTTTTTACCAGACTGTACCATTTGTTCTAACAAAGGCAAAATTTCCTGAATACTGCCGATTTTCTTGTCAGTAATTAAAATATAAGCGTCATCATAAACAGCTTCCATTTTTTCAGTATCCGTTACCATATAAGGGGAAATATAACCTCTGTCAAATTGCATACCTTCTACAACTTCGCTGTAAGTTTCAGCAGTTTTGCTTTCTTCGATAGTAATTACACCATCAGCAGTTACTTTTTCCATTGCTTCCGCAATTAATTTACCAACACTTTCGTCAGCAGAAGAAACAGTACCAACTCTTGCAATATCTTCTGAACCCTCAACAGGTTTGGAATTAGATTTAATAGTTTCAACAGCTGTGTCAACAGCCTTTGCAATACCTTTTTTCAGAATCATAGGATTTGCACCAGCTGCAATATTTTTCATACCCTCATTCACAATTGCTTGTGCCAGCAAAGTAGCTGTTGTTGTACCGTCACCAGCAGCATCATTTGTTTTTGTTGCAACTTCTTTTACAAGCTGTGCGCCCATGTTTTCAAAAGCGTCTTCCAGTTCAATATCTTTTGCAATTGTTACACCATCATTTGTAATTAATGGCGCACCAAATTTTTTATCTAAAACAACATTTCTGCCTTTTGGGCCTAATGTGATTTTCACAGTATCAGCAAGTTTGTCAATACCTGCCTGCAATGCTTTTCTGGCATCTTCGCCGTATTTAATATCTTTTGCCATAATAACACTCTCCTATCTATTAAAAATTATTCTACAATTGCAAGAATATCTTCCTGTCTGAGGATAGTATATTCTGTACCGTCAACCTTAACTTCTGTGCCAGCGTATTTGCTTGTCAGAACTTTGTCACCGACTTTTACAGTCATAGGAATCAGTTTGCCGTTTTCATCATACTTGCCCTCACCAACTGCAACGATTTCAGCAATCTGTGGTTTTTCTTTTGCAGAACCTGCAAGAATGATTCCGCCTTTTGTAACTTCTTCTGCTTCGGTCATCTTAATGACAACTCTGTCAGCCAATGGTTTAATTGTCATAAAATATGTTCCTCCTATCTAGAATTTAAAAATTTTCTAAAAATCTTGATTTAGAAAATTTAGCACTCTCTTTCGTTGAGTGCTAATTCTATTTTACCAGTTTTATCAAAAAAATCAAGTCTATTTTGCAAGTTTTTTAAAAAATCAGCGTTTTGCATAATTTCAACTGTTGAAACT
>CAMWUF010000233.1 GCA_947177375.1 uncultured Ruminococcus sp. | reverse complement strand
AAATCAGTCTTTTTTTATTATTTAAAAATTTTTTTAAATTTATTGAAAAAATTCAGAATTTATGCTATAATAAGAAATATATTATAATTTATAATTTAGAAAGGACGAATTACTATTATGAAAAAAATAATTGCTGTTGTTTCTACAGGAGCTATGTTAATGCATATGTTGACAAGTATGCCTTTTATCTCTGCTGATGCTGGATTGAAAGATGCAGGAATCAATTATACAGAAAGCACAAATTATACACCTGAACCATGTGACTGTGGTTATACATCTTCGCTATGGATAAAAGCAGAGCCAAATAAAAATTGGTCTACTAACGTCACACATTATTCTTTGTTATTAATTGGAATTGGTGCATATTCTTCTGGTATGAATGCTAATAATACAGATTATGATTTTGATGATATATTTTTTGAAAGTCTTGAAAATACTCTGCAATCAGCAAGAATAAATAATGTTACAGTTGGGTTGCGTTTTCGTTATGATGACAACGGTACAACTAATCCAGAACCAAAAGATTTTGCACAAGTATTAAAGCATATTCAACAAATTGGTGATAGTAAATTACTTGAAAAATATAGTGATGTCATTTCGTTTGTAGAAACTGGATTTGTGGGAAGTTGGGGCGAACAATGGGGCGGAAAATATACAGACTTGTCATCAAAGGCACAAGTGCTTGATAAATTTTTATCAATAGTACCTGACCCAATTCCAGTACTAATTCGTACGCCAAATACATTCCGCCAATGGCTATCTGATTATTGTGATATTGATACAACACCAGAAAATATGTCTTACAGCATTGCTGATAAAAATCTTGCAAAAAAAGCTTCTCGTGTAGGGCTTTACAATGACGGTTATATGGGTTCTGATTCAGATTTAGGAACATATTCTAATCGAAAAGGAGAAACTGCCTGGCTTGCAACAGCACCTTCTTATGGTGGAGAATTTTCTGGCAATGATGAATGGAGATTAAAATATACAACTTGGCAACCAGAATATGCTTTAAAGGAAATGTATGATACGAATCTTTTAAGAATTAATGGCAATATTTATAAAACACACAAGGCAACTGCAAGTTATGATACACAGGCAGAGGCACAGACACGTCTTGATGAAATTAAAAAATTATATGCTGACTGCGGATTATCCAGTTATGATTATGCTGGAGTAATCACGCAGGAAAATGGCAAATATATTGCAAATTGGAATTGGATTGGCTATGATGATTTTACATTTGATGAGAATCTAAATAAAAAATTAGGCGTATCCTGTGACAACAGTGCTTTTTATGGGCAAACTGTTTGGCAATTTATACGTTCTCATTTGGGGTATCGCTTTGTATTGCGTGAAAGTAAAATAACAGATTCTGCAAATGCAGGTGATATGCTTGAAATGAATTTCACTGTTGAAAATACAGGTTTTTCAAATGCTCCTTGTGACAAAGAAACAGAAATTTTACTTTCAGATGGCGAAACTGTTTTTACTTATACAACGGATATTAATGCAAGTGATTGGAAAAGTGATTCAAGTAATCCTGTAAAAATTTCTATTCCTTTGCCTAAAACAATACATGGTGGCAACTGGAATGTATATTTGCGTATTTCTAATTTAAACACAGATGCAAAATATGATACAAAATTCTGTACTGTATTTGCAAATGAAGATATTATTTATGATGAAAAACTTTGTGCAAATTATATGGGAAGTATTAAAATTTCAGGTGAAGAAGAATCTAAAACAGAAAAATTACAAGATGAAAAACCAGCAGGTTTTTATTTAAATTCTGAAAAACAGGTAATTACTGAAAATGAATCTGTGAATTTATTAAATGCTGGATATGATTTTCAGGAAGATGGACATTATGGATTTATGTTTATTTATAAAATGGACGGCGTAACAGCTCCTGTCAGTCTTGGCAAATGGTATGCAGGTTTCACTGTAAATGGCAATAGTTATGGCAGTGCTTATACAACTTATGGCTTAAATATTCGCAATCAGGAAATCACAGAAAATGGTATTTATGCTATGTATGTGCCATTCTATGGCTGTGCATTTAACTGTACAGATGCAACAGCAGGAACAAGCCGTTTAACAAGCTTTTCATTTAATGACAGCAAAAATTATTGGAGTGCTGATACTTATACGCAACTAAATGGCATTACAAATGCAAGTATTACACCAATTGCTTTTTTAGAAGGCGGTTCACAAGATTATGATATTACATTTCATCTTGATGACGGCGATGTAAATTATACAGGAACAATTGGCTTTGAAGATAAGCTATCACAGACAATCATAAATCAAAAAATTACTTCTGTGTTATCGCTTTTTGATAAAAAAATTCCAGAAACTATTACAGATAAAAACGGCAATACTTGTAAATTCATTGGCTTCACGACGACACGAAATGACAAAAGCACTTTGATAGATGAAAATTTTCCTGCTATTGGGACAATTGGATTATATCCATATTATGAAATTGACAAAGAACATACAAATTTAAATACTACAACGGAAATTCTCACAAATGGACATGATAGCAGTAATGTTTATTATATTACTAATGCTTCTACGAAACAGGCAACTGTTGGTGATAGCGGAATTTGGGAGAATAACAGTGGTTTTTCTTCGGGAACAGCATTAATCATTCCATCACAAGTAAAAGAGAATAATATAATCTATTCTGTTTCAGAAATTGGTGCAAATGCATTCGCAACATGCGTGAATCTTGAAGAAGTGATGATTCCAAATACTGTTACAAAAATAGGCGAAAATGCTTTTTATCAAGGCACGAAAATTTATGTATATTCTAATAGTTTGATTGCGGATTCTCTCAAAGAAGCAGGTTATACGGTTGTCAAAATGCCTATTGTTTCTGATAGTAATATCAATGGCGATATTAACGGTGATGGCGTTTTTGATGTATCAGATGTTATTGTATTGAAAAAATGGTTACTTGCTAATTCAGATACAACACTTGCAAACTGGCAGGCAGGTGATTTTAATCAGGATAATATGTTAAATATTTTTGATTTGTGTTTAATGAAAAGAATGATTGTAAAAAGTGAAATGGAA
>CAMWUF010000232.1 GCA_947177375.1 uncultured Ruminococcus sp. | reverse complement strand
ATATTAAGCTTAATTTTATAAATAATTTCAGCTTAAAATCTTAATTTTATTAATTATATGCCTGAATTGATTGACAAATGAAAAAAAAAGATGTAAAATAAACTTGTTATTTTGTGATTTGAATAATAAAAGCAATGACGCTTAAAAATGTTTCTGAAATCAGAGACGGGTTAAGTGTCTTTTTTTGTTGTTCATGCAGAGATTTTTAAGAAAGGGAGTGCTATATATTATTATATAGCAATATGGTGATTTATGATGGATAATTTCAGAAATATGCAAACATATCCCAAACAAGGACTGTATCACCCGCAATTTGAACATGATGCCTGCGGAATTGGTGCAGTGGTAAATATAAAGGGCATTCCGTCCAGACGTGTTGTAGATGACGCTTTGCATATTGTCGAAAATTTAGAACACAGAGCAGGCAAGGACGCAGAGGGAAAAACAGGCGACGGTGTAGGAATTTTATTGCAGATTTCACACGGATTTTTTTCTAACATTGCTTCTGAACTAGGGATTACACTTGGCGAAGAAAGAGATTATGGCATTGGCATGTTTTTCTTTCCGCAGGACGAATTAAAACGCCGTCAAGCTAAAAAATTATTTGAAATTATTACCCAAAAAGAAGGCATGGAATTTTTAGGATGGCGTGAAGTGCCGATTAATCCAGAAGTATTGGGCGAAATGGCTCTTCACAGTATGCCTAGTATTTGGCAAGGTTTTGTCAAACGTCCTGAACACTGTGAAAAAGGACTTGCTTTTGATAGAATGCTGTATATTGCAAGACGTGTATTTGAACAAAGTAACGAAAATACTTATGTTGTCTCACTTTCCAGCAGAACAATTGTGTATAAAGGCATGTTTTTAGTAACAGAATTAAGACAATTTTTCCCTGATTTGCAGAATGAAAATTATGAATCTGCAATTGCAACTGTGCATTCCAGATTTAGTACAAATACAACACCAAGCTGGCAAAAAGCACATCCTAATAGATTTATTGTTCATAACGGTGAAATTAATACTATCACAGGTAATGCAGACAAAATGCTTGCCCGTGAGGAATCGATAGACTGCGAAATTCTAAGGGACCAAATGCATAAATTATTGCCAATTGTTGATGTAAATGGCTCTGATTCCGCAAGATTAGATAATGCATTAGAATTTATGGTCATGTCTGGTATGCCATTACCTTTGGCTGTTATGATTTTAATCCCTGAACCTTGGAAAAATAATAGAACTATGAGCCGTGAGAAAAAAGATTTTTATCAGTATTATGCTACTATGATGGAACCTTGGGACGGTCCTGCATCTATTTTATTTTCAGACGGTGATGTCATGGGAGCTGTACTAGATAGAAATGGCTTACGTCCCTCAAGATATTATATCACAGATGATGGATTTTTAATTTTATCTTCCGAAGTAGGAACATTGGATTTGCCTGCAGAGCATATTTTGCAGAAAGACAGATTACGCCCTGGAAAAATGCTTTTGGTAGATACCAGACAGGGCAGAGTAATTGACGACGAAGAATTAAAAAATAGCTATGCCTGTCGTCAGCCTTATGGCGAATGGCTTGATACCAATCTTGTAAAACTTCGTCATTTGCATATTCCGAATCATAATATTGAACATTTTAGTCATGAAAAATTAAGCCAGATGCAAAAAGCGTTTGGATATACTTATGAAGAAATTAGAAATTCGATTTTGCCAATGGCAAAAGAGGGCGGAGAACCGATTGCGTCTATGGGTGCAGATAATCCATTGCCGTCTTTATCTAGCATGAATCCACCGTTATTTGATTATTTCAGGCAGTTATTCGCACAAGTAACCAATCCGCCATTTGATGCAATTCGTGAAGAAGTTGTAACAGATACCAGCATGTATATTGGTTCTGATGGTAATTTACTAGAAGAAAAAGCACAAAACTGTCATGTATTGCGTGTAGATAATCCAATTCTGACAAATACTGATATGCTGAAAATTAAATATATGCAAGTGGACGGCATGAAAGCAGAAGTTATCCCAATTACGTATTATAAAAATACGTCTTTGAAAAATGCAATTCGGCATTTATTTATTCGTGCAGATAAAGCTTATAGAGACGGTGCAAATTTCTTGATTTTATCTGACAGAGATGTTGATGAATATCATGTACCGATTCCGTCATTATTAGCAGTATCTGCTTTGCAACAGCATTTAGTCACGACTAGAAAAAGAACTACAGTTGCATTAATTTTAGAAACAGCTGAACCACGTGAAGTACATCATTTTGCAACTTTGTTAGGCTATGGTGCAAGTGCCATTAATCCGTATCTGGCACATGATACTATCAGAGAATTAATAGAAACTGGTGCTTTGGATAAAGATTATTATGCTGCTGAGTCAGATTATGATACTTGTATTTTACACGGCATTGTAAAAATTGCATCTAAAATGGGTATTTCTACCATTCAATCTTATCAGGGGTCTAAATTATTTGAAGCAGTTGGTGTTAGTCAAGGTGTCATTGATGAATATTTCACAGGAACAGTTAGCCGTGTTGGTGGCATTACACTAGCTGAAATTGAAGAACGTGTAGAAAAATTGCATTCATCAGCATTTGACCCATTAGAATTAGGCGTTGAAAATGAAGTTGCCAGCATAGGCACACACAAAATGCGTAGTAACCGTGAAGAACATTTATATAATCCTGAAACGATTCATTTATTGCAAAAAGCAAGCAGAACAGGAGATTATGCTATTTATCAGCAATATGCAAAAGCTGTTCATGTAGAGGGTAGAAACATGCAACTGCGTGATATGCTGGAGTTTGTATTCCCTGAAGAGGGTATTTCACTTGATGAAGTAGAGCCAGTAGAAAGTATTTTAAAAAGATTTAAAACTGGTGCAATGTCTTATGGTTCTATTTCACAAGAAGCACACGAGACATTAGCAATTGCTATGAATCGCATTGGCGGTAAATCTAACAGTGGTGAAGGTGGCGAAAGTCCAGAACGTATTGCAACTGCTGGGACAAAACATGATTGTAGCTCTGCAATTAAACAAGTTGCATCTGGTCGATTTGGCGTAACTTCTGAATATCTTGTTAG
>CAMWUF010000231.1 GCA_947177375.1 uncultured Ruminococcus sp. | reverse complement strand
TTCTTATCCAGTTGAAAATTCAGAAAATCAAAATAATAAAAATAATCAAGATAATATCATTTTAAAAAATATTTCATTGGAGATTCAAAAAGGCAGTTTTATAGCGATTCTTGGGCATAATGGCAGTGGAAAATCTACGCTTGCAAAGCATATGAATGCAATTTTAATTCCAGATGAAGGAAAAATGCTTGTTGATGGGTTAGATACTAGTCAGGAAGAAAATTTATTTGCAATTCGTCAAAAAGCTGGCATGGTATTTCAGAATCCAGATAATCAGATTGTTGCGACAATTGTAGAAGAAGATGTTGCATTTGCACCTGAAAATTTAGGTGTGCCACCCGAAGAAATTCGGAAACGTGTGGATAATGCGTTAAAGGCTGTCAAAATGTATGAATATCGAAATCATGCTCCTACGCAATTATCAGGAGGGCAAAAACAACGTGTTGCAATTGCAGGTGTGATTGCGATGCAGCCAGATTGTATTATATTAGATGAACCTACAGCGATGTTAGACCCTCAGGGAAGACAGGAAGTCATGGAAACTATTTTGAAATTAAATCAAAAATATCATATTACGATTATATTAATTACGCATTATATGGAAGAAGCAACCCTTGCAGAGCGTGTTGTTGTGATAGATAATGGAGAAATCATTCTTGATGATACGCCGAAAAAAGTATTTTCACAAGTGGACAGAATGAAAAAAATCGGTCTTGATGTGCCACAAGTCACAGAACTCGCTTGGGAGCTGAATAAAGCTGGTTATGCAATTTCAACAGAAATTATGACTGAACAGGAATGTTTGACGGCTTTAGAAAAATTATTATAGAAATCAGGTAAAAAAATGGCAATTCTGAAAACAGAGCATCTGACTTATGTGTATAGCAAAGGCACACCATTTGAAAAAACAGCAGTTGATAATGTCAATTTATGTATTGAAGAAAATTGCATGATTGGTGTCATTGGACATACTGGTTCAGGGAAATCAACGCTAATACAGCATTTTAATGGCTTATTACAGCCGACAAGCGGAAAAATTTATCTTGAAAATCAAGATATCTGGGCAGATAAATCAAAATTACGTGATGTACGGTTTCAGGTAGGGCTTGTATTTCAGTATCCTGAATATCAATTATTTGAAGAAACGGTATTTAAAGATATTGCATTTGGCGTAAAAAATATGAATCTAAGTGAATCTGAAATAAAAAACAGAGTGTTAGAAACTGCTCAAATGCTTGGAATTGCTAGTAATTTACTAAACCGTTCGCCTTTTGCATTGTCTGGCGGACAAAAACGCCGTGTTGCAATTGCTGGTGTCATGGCAATGCGACCAAAAGTATTAATTTTAGATGAGCCTTGTGCAGGATTAGACCCAAAAGGCAGAAATTTAATGTTGAAACAAATTCAGAATTATCAGAAACAATCAAAAAGTACAGTGTTGTTAGTTTCTCATAGCATGGAAGATGTTGCAGAATTTACTGAAAAATTACTTGTGATGAATCATGGAAAATTATTTTGCTATGAAGATACAAATTTAGTATTTCGCAAAGCTGAGGAATTGCAAGCTTTAGGTCTAAAAGTTCCACAAATTGCTTCTGTTATGGAAATGCTCAGAAAAAAAGGCTATGACTTGCCAGAAGATTTATATACTGTAGAACAGGCAAAAATCGCTATTTTAGAGCTGTTAAGAAAGGGTGATATATCATGCTAAAAGATATTACACTTGGACAGTATTTTCCAGTTGATAGTATGATACATAAATTAGACCCCAGATTTAAAATTATTAATACTATGCTATTTATTATCATGCTTTTTTCTGGAAGTTATTTTTTAAATTTATTAATTGGAGCTGTATTTGTAATAATCGTCCAGACACTTTCTAAAATTCCGTTTAAAACAAGTATTAAAAGCATTAAGCCAATTTTGCCTGTTTTAATCGTTACAGCAGTTTTAAATTTAGTATTTATTGACAGTGGTGAAACGCTTTGGCATTGGAAATTTTTAAAAATCACAGAAGGTGGTATGCATACTAGTATTTTCATGATATGCAGGATTATATTATTAATTCTAGGGTCTTCGCTTTTAACTTATACAACTTCGCCGATTTTACTAACAGATGCAATTGAATATTTATTATCGCCGTTGAAAAAAATAAATTTTCCTGTGCATGAAATGGCTATGATGATGTCAATTGCATTAAGATTTATTCCAACGCTTCTGGAAGAAACAGATAAAATTATTTCAGCTCAAAAAGCAAGAGGTGCTATGATAGATACAGGCAAACTAACAGACCGTGTCAAGGCAATGATTCCTATTTTGATACCCTTGTTTGTATCTGCATTTCGCCGTGCAGAAGAACTTGCAACAGCGATGGAATGCCGTTGTTATCATGGTGGTGAAGGCAGAACCAGACTCAGGCAATTAAAAGCAAATAAAAAAGATTATTGCAGTCTCATAATTTGTATGTTATTTTTAATAATTTCTGTGATAGTAAATTTTATGATAAAATAAAATAGAAAGGATGAAAGCTATGGTAAAAAATAAAAAAATGCCTGTGAAAATTGAAAAACCAATACCAGCTTGGCTAGAAAAATTAAATGATATTTATTTCTGGGAAGTATTAGCTTTTGTAATTCCGTTTTTGTTAATGGGCTATGCATTTAAAAAAGCAGAAATGCACCCGTTCGGAGATAAACAGTTTTTAGTAACTGATTTATGGCATCAGTATTACCCATTTTTTCAGCTTCTGCATGAAAAATTAAAAACAGGCGGTTCGTTGTTATATTCATGGCGGACAGGAATTGGAACAAATTTCTTGTCACTTATGGCATATTATGTTGCTAGTCCATTGCATTTGCTATCAGTTTTTATGAGTTTAGATAATTTACGTGATGGCATGATGGTAATTTTAATGCTGAAATTCGGCTTTGCAGGATTTTTCATGGCAAAATGTCTGCGTTATGTATTTGGCAAAAATGACTTGTCAATTACTATGTTTGGAATTTTATATGCATTATGCAGCTATATGATGGGTTATTATTGGAATACTATCTGGATTGATACCGTTGCAATGTTGCCTCTGGTCATGATGGGATTAACTATGCTTGTGAG
>CAMWUF010000230.1 GCA_947177375.1 uncultured Ruminococcus sp. | reverse complement strand
CTTATATTAGGCAAATATTATATATTTTGCCATTTGGAGCGATTAGTTTTTGGAATTATTCAAAAAAAAATATGACATTTGTTACTAGCCTGATGACTGTTATTCTTGCACCATTATGTTATAGTATTGCAGAAATTCTAAGCCGTTTTTTGGATATTGAATTTTCTATGAGAAGTTTGGCATTTATTGAAATGCAGAGTTTGGTATTTGATAACGGAGAAAATACATTATTTACTACTATGTATATGATATTGTCACTTGTTTCTTTATTACAATTTGCTTCACTAGTATTAATTTGTTGTACAAGTACAGTTGCATTACATATCACAAAATATGAAATACATGAAAGAAATGAGGTTACATTATGATAAAAAAATTATCTCTTGCCTCTGTAATTTGCTTTGTAGTATATTTTATACTGCAATTCGTGATAATTTTTTTCCCAAAGCTCTATTTATGGGCGTTTGCTCCTGATTTAACAGTAGAATTACCTTTGTCTGTTCAGCTGTCCTTAGTTGGACAGGCACTGTGTATTTTACCATTTGGAGCTGTTTGTTGCTTTAGCTATTTTAAAGAAAATATCACGAAAATGAATAGCTATAGTATCGTCATTCTTGCACCTATACTATATTTAACGGGAATAATTCTAAGTAATTTTATATATATGCAAACTGTAAATCATTCAGATTTTATTTCCCTTGTGGGAATGGACGGGATTGCATTGTTAAATTATATTCGTACAGCAACTGGAATGATTTCCTGTTTGGAAAAAGCTTCACTAATATTAATTTGCTGTGCTGGTGCAATTGCATTATACATCACAAAATATGAAAGAAATGAGGGGGAATTATGACAAAAAAATTGTCTCTTGCGTCTTTGATTTGTTTCGGGATTTATTTCGTACTGCAATTTATTATCATCTTTTTCTCAAATCTTTATACAGGACTATTCGCTCCTCTTTATACAGGACTATTCGCTCCTGATTTAACAGCAGAATTGTCTTTGTATGTGCAACTGTCTTTGGTCGGACAAGCATTGTGTATTTTTCCGTTTGGAGCTGTCTGCTTATGGAGTTATCTCAAGAAAGATATCACACTTGTTAACAGTATTGTCACTGTCATTCTTGCACCTTTACTATATATCATAAAAACACTTTTGAGTAATTTTATTTATACAACAACAATTATGACAGGTGTAACATCTCTTGCCGGAGCAGATAGCCTTGCATTATTCGGTATTGTACGTATGGTATTGTCATTTGTTTCTGTATTACAGTTTGCTTCACTTGTGTTAATTTGCTGTGCTGGTGCAATTGAATTATATATCACAAATTCTCAAAAAGAAGGAAACTAACATGGAAATAAATTTTAATGAAGATTATCTACAACAAGCACATAAAGCTAGTTTTCAGAATCAAGAACAAATTCAAAAAAGTAATTTATGTGGTTGCTTTTATTGTGAAAAAATTTTTAACGCAAATCTTGTTGATAATTGGGTAAACGATAAGGAAGCAAAAACGGCAATTTGTCCTTATTGTGGCATTGATAGCGTGCTAGGTGATGCAAGTGATTATGAGATTACGGAACGATTCCTGCATGCTATGCGAAAAAAATTTTTTTAATAATTAATTAAAAAGGAGGTTTTTTCTATGAAAATTTTAGTTGTCGGCGGTGGCGGTCGTGAACATGCCATTATTATGAAACTTGCCGAAAGTCCTAAAGTAACGGAATTATATTGCACACCTGGGAATGGTGGTATTTCCAGATATGCAAAATGCTTTGATGTGAAAGCAACAGATATTGTTGGTGTTGTTGCACTTGCAAAACAGTTACAGCCTGATTTGGTTGTTGTTGCACCTGATGACCCATTAGTTTTAGGCATGGTAGATGCATTACAAACAGAGGGATTCAAAACATTTGGACCTAAAGCAAATGCTGCGATTATTGAGGGAAGTAAAATTTTTTCTAAAGAATTAATGAAAAAATATCAGATTCCTACAGGTGCATATGAAGTATTTACAGATAGTGCATCTGCAATTGATTATATCAAACAGCAAAATTCTTATCCGACTGTAATTAAAGCAGACGGTTTAGCATTGGGCAAAGGTGTTATTTTAGCACAGAATGAACAAGAAGCAATCGAAGCTGTTACTGAAATGATTGATAATAAAAAATTTGGTGAAAGCAGTGCCAGAATTGTCATTGAAGAATTTTTAACAGGTCCAGAAGTTTCTGTTTTGTCATTTACAGACGGCAAAACAATTATCCCAATGATTTCGTCTATGGATCATAAAAGAGCATTAGACAATGATGAGGGCTTAAATACTGGTGGTATGGGAACAATTGCGCCTAATCCGTATTATACAGAAGAAATTGCACAAGAATGTATGGAAAAAATTTTCAAGCCAACAATTCAGGCTATGGAACAAGAGGGAAGAATATTTACAGGGTGTTTATATTTTGGCTTAATGTTGACAGAGCAGGGTGCAAAAGTCATTGAATATAATTGCCGATTCGGCGACCCTGAAACGCAAGTTGTATTGCCTTTGTTAGATACAGATTTAGTAGATATTATGCTTGCAATTTATGATGGAACGCTTGCAGAATTGCCTGTCACATGGAAAAATCAAAATTCTGCTTGTGTTGTCATGGCAAGTGGTGGTTATCCAGTCAAATATGAAAATGGCAAATTAATTTCTGGTTTAGATGAAAAAGGACAAGTCAAAAATGCATTTGTCTATCATGCAGGAACAAAATTTGAAGAGAATCAATTCTTGACAGCTGGCGGTAGAGTGCTTGGCGTAACAGCAGTTGCAGATACGCTTGAAAAGGCTCTTACACAGGCTTATCAAAGTGTAGAAGAAATTAATTTTGAAAAAATGCATTACCGTCATGATATTGGACAGCGTGCATTGCGTGCAAAACAGGGGTGATGCCTTGTGCATCCGAAATTAAAACGCTGTTTTATTTGTGGACAGTATGCGAATATTTTATTTTTAGTATTTACGTTTGTATCAGCCGTGTATTACTGGTCTATTAAAAAACATAATTTAGAAATTGTTGCATTAGAAATTACTGCTTATACAGTCGAAACAGGCGGTTTTGTATTTATGCTATTTTCGTTGATTAATTTTTGCAAAATCGTTCGTGAAAGATATATCAT
>CAMWUF010000229.1 GCA_947177375.1 uncultured Ruminococcus sp. | reverse complement strand
ATCCACCCAATTATAATAATTCCTAACAAAATACAAATATCTTGCCTAATAAAAACAGATTTATCTGTTACAAGTTTATCAAGATATTTTTTAGCATATTCTGGTCTATCTTGAAAAAACTCTCTAAATCTCTCAACTTCTTCATCATAATCAATATTATTAATACTCTCACGGTTAAAACGCTCTTTTGTATCAAGCGTTACCTGTTTATAAGCAGAAACATATTCTGTTATTTTTTCATCAACTTGTTCAGGATTAAAAACAGTTTCCATAATTTCAATATAATTATCATAAAATTCTTGCTTGAAATCATCATTATTTAAAAGATTATAAAACATTGTTACAAAACTTACTTTTTGGCGATACATATTATTCAAGAGGTCAAAAGAAGCTAATGCATTTTTGTCAGCAGTTGTATCAAGGTCATATAGCATAAATCGCCATTTTCCGTCTGCATATGGCGTATTTGAATCAACTATTGTTGTTCTCCACACCTGCCAGTTATTAAGCTTTGTATATGTCCAATCTGTATTATTTGAATATGTTTCTATTGCAATATAATCCATAAAATTTTGTATGTCTATTTCATTACATACTAGCTGATAGTTTTCAGGAATCGTCATATCCGCAGTGCTAGCCCATTCTATAAAACTATAATAATCATTTGCAACATATTGTGAACCACACACTAGTTCGTCTCTCTTTATCATTGTCACATTTTCTTTTTCTATACCATAGTGAGACTGAATATAATAATCATCTAGTTTCTCACGCATAAAATAAAATCCCCAAAATTCCCCATTAATAAAGAGCATACATGGTTCAGCTCCTTGCACATCGCAAGCCCTTTTAGACACAATATCTTGTGTAAAAGTATCACGAAAATGTAAATGGTCATTATCTCCAGCATTTCGGAGTGTTATTTTATCATATTTTCCAATTAAATTTCCATTTCTATCAGTCAAATCATCTATAAAAGCATATTTCATTTTGGAATCTCCATATTCTTTTCGTGCATAAAAACGAATAGATTTTTGGGGAAATACTCTTGACCAATTTCCAGCTATTCTTGCACCAATGTCAGTTGTATAAATAAGTGTACCACTCTCAAAAACTTGAATACTAACAGGAAACTCGCTTTCTTTACTATCTTTATTATAATTTGTAGGATTTTTCACATTTGCAATATTATATTCTGGGTGATAGATTTTTTCTAACCAGTTATAATACTTACTTCCAACCATATATGCACCATTATCGGAATCAAATAAATAATCCCCATCTGTTGCAAGAGAAATTACTTTCATGGTTTTATAATACTCTGCTTGCTTATTGATAAAATAGCTATTACAAACTACATCACTATATTCTCTAAAAGAATTTTTAGAGACTGCCCTAATAATAATCCCTTTTTCAACGTTGCTAGTAGGTCCAACATAATCATCAAGAAGTGTAATATCTGTCAACGCACTATATTTATTTGGTTCACTAGAATTATCATAAATATTAATTTTATCTGTATAAAGTATTGCTGTTTTTGAAATTCTCGGGTCACTTCCATCAGTTGTATAATAAATAGCATTATTATTTTCGTCACTTAATTCAAGTTCAAATGCTTCATCATAGAAACCTGCTTCTACTGAAAAAACAGGCATATTTATTTTTTCTGATTCTGCAAAAGCTTGTATATTTGTAAATGAGAAGATAATTATAAATAGTAAAATAATAGAAATGCTTTTTTTGATCGTTATTTGCATTTTTAAATTCCCCCTGTATAAGCAATATACAGTTACTATAACCTAAAAGTATATACTAATGCAAGTGCTTTTCGCTAGATTTTACAGTTTTTAAACAATTTTTATATACATATGATATAAAAAAAAAAATGTTATTTTTTTTGTTATTTTTGCAAAAAAATTAATCTATAAAAAAAATTTTTGATAGATTATAATTTTTTATTTTAAAATTTAATTTTTATCTGAGCCAATAATTGCCCTTAAATGTTCTAATAAATCTCCGCCTGAAACAGAAATATTACCAACGTTTTCACAAATTTTTTCAAGATATTCTAATTCTTTTAATTTGTAAAGTGTTTTATTTTCGTCCATAAGTTTCGCTGTATTTAATAGCGACCTTGTAGAAGCGACTTCTTCACGGCGTGTAATCACATTTGCCTGTGCCTTTTTTTCAGCCAACAAAACAGTATTTATAATCTCTCTTACATCTCCAGGAAGAATGATGTCTTTTATACCAGCGTCCCAAACGTCAATATATAATATTTTTGCTTTGGGTTTGAGAATTTCTAAAATTTGTTTTGCAATTTTATCACGTTGTGCTAAAATTTCATCCAGAGTACATTCTGCAACGAATTCACGCACTGTTAATTGCACAGCGGTTCTGAATTGTTCTTCATAGTCATCAATTTCTAAACAAGCTTTTACGCAATCTGTTACTTGAAAATTACAAACAAAATTTAATCTGATACCGACTTTATCTTTTGTTAAAATTTCCTGACCTGTAAGATTTAATAATCTTTTTTTCATTTCAATATATCTTACTTGATATCTTGTTGAGCCATTCTGCCAAAAATAATAAATCCCTGATGTAAGCTCTTTTTCAAATTTTTCATTGATAAACAACAAACCTTTTTGATTTTCAGATATTCCCAATTTTGCCATGCAACCTGCTTTATAAAGATTTTCACAAAGCTGTGTATCTGCTGGAATTTCAGGATTTGTCATGTCATAAAGCTGAAAACTATGATGTTCTGTAATTTCCCAGTAAATATATTTTCCAGATTTCAGAATCTCTTTAAAATGCCCATCTACTTCATGCACAGCAACTTGTTTATCGGGGACTTCCTGAACAATTACTTGATGTTTGAAATTTTCATCTTTTAAAAAAGCGTTTAACATTGCCATATCAAACCGACTTGTCAGTGATTCTGAAATTTTTGCGACAAGAATTTGTTTATTATTACTTTCTATATAACTTCCTGCTGGGAGCATTTTTATAAAATGACCTTTTTTAATTAAAAATCCTCTTTCAGATTCGCTAATGATAATTTTCTTAAATTTCATAAATTGTCACTCCATTTCGCTAAGCTCTGATTGTGACAGTCCAGCGACGGCAAAGGCTTTTAGAATGATTAAACTATTTGCGGAAGTAAGATATTC
>CAMWUF010000228.1 GCA_947177375.1 uncultured Ruminococcus sp. | reverse complement strand
GTCTAAGACAGTATTATATGGTATTTGTGAAACTTGCAGGAATATTAATAATATAAATCATTAAGTAATCCCAGTATTACTGGGACGATTGGGGAGTATAAATTCTAACAGGGGCATTACTTTGTGAGAGCATGATAATTTTTTCTCTATCAGATTCTTTTGGAATATAAATTCGGGTTGGTGGTTCTATATTCAGCATATTTATTTCTCCTTTCATGAATGAAAAATAATTAAAATAAATTAAAAATTAAAGATAAGGCGTAATACGGTCAAGATATTCACGTTCATGTGATAAAATTTGTTTTCCCTGCTGACGAATGGTATCTGGAATTTCTGGATTATGATTAATAACCTGATGCAATTGAATCATACCCATATTAGTACCTTCTGCCATAAGTTTTGCACATTCATGAACACTCATGTGATTATGATATTTATATTTTTTCATACGAATTGTCATGCGGGTATAAAATTTTGCCATTTTTCCTGAATCTTTTGGCAATTGATAAAAACTAGCCATTTGTGCTGTAAGAGCATGTTTTTGATGTTCATAATAATCAAGCTGTTGAAATAATTCTTTTCTGAAATTTTCATCTTGTACAGAGTTTAATAAACAAGTAATACTATCAACTCCCACAGATGCATTTTTATAATAACCATTTAAAACAGTTTCTATTGGATTTTCAAATTTAAGTTCTTGTTCCATCAACAAATACTCCTTTCAAGATTTTTTAGTGATTGCAGGATTAGTATGCCACAAAATTTAAAAATTATGTTTTTGATAATGCAAGTTAAATTTCAAAAGCAATTTATGATTTATGCCTTGTTTTTTTTAAAATACAAGCATATATTTCTGTTAAATTGACAAAATTTCAGAAATCACTTGACAAAATAAAATTTCTGGTGTATGATAGTACTGTGAACGGAACAATGGCGTTTCGGATAGAACAGGTAAATTTGCAGATGATACTGGCATTTCCCTGTATGTCCGAAGCGTCATTGTGTTTTTTTGATTTCAAGGAGGTTTTTATTATGTCTGAACAGGTAAATTCTAACGTAGGAGAATATTTCGGCTGTAATGTTTTCAATGATGTTGTCATGCAGGAAAGATTGCCAAAATATGCATACAAAGCCGTTGTAAAAACAAAACAATTTGGCATAGCACTTGACCCTGATATTGCTGATGTTGTTGCAAATGCAATGAAGGATTGGGCAGTTGAAAAAGGAGCAACGCATTTTACACACTGGTTTCAGCCAATGACAGGTGTGACTGCTGAAAAACATGATGCATTTATTAGTCCTGCACCACATGGAAGAGTTATTTTAGAATTTTCC
The DNA here is from genome assembly GCA_947177375.1 of uncultured Ruminococcus sp. Lineage (GTDB taxonomy): Bacteria > Bacillota > Clostridia > Oscillospirales > Ruminococcaceae > UBA3855. Next base: position 1,850 of record CAMWUF010000228.1, on the reverse strand, counting down.
GGAAAAGAATTAATTAAAGGCGAACCAGACGCTTCTTCTTTTCCGTCAGGTGGTTTGCGTGCGACTTTTGAAGCAAGAGGCTATACTACATGGGACCCAACTTCTGATGCATTTATCAAAGATGATTCGTTATATATTCCAACAGCATTTTGTTCTTATACTGGTGAAGTACTTGACAAGAAAACACCGCTCTTGCGTTCTATGGAAGTTGTCAGTGAACAAGCTTTGCGAATTTTAAGATTATTTGGCAATGAAAAAGCAACCAGAGTTGTGACAACAGTAGGCCCTGAACAGGAATATTTCTTAGTAGATAAAAAATATTATGACCAGCGTGAAGATTTAGTAATTACAGGGCGTACGCTGTTTGGTGCAAAGCCTCCGAAAGGTCAGGAGCTGGAAGACCATTATTTTGGTAATATCAAGCAGAGAGTTTCTGATTTCATGAAAGATTTGGACAAAGAACTTTGGAAGCTTGGCATTTATGCAAAAACAAAACATAATGAAGTAGCACCAGCACAACATGAACTTGCCCCAGTATTTACGACTTCTAATATTTCTGCTGACCATAACCAATTAACAATGGAATTAATGAAAAAAATTGCATTAAAACATGGTCTGGTTTGTTTATTACATGAAAAACCATTTGCAGGTATTAACGGCTCTGGTAAACATAATAACTGGTCTATGTCATCTAACGACGGACAAAATTTATTAGACCCTGGTGACACACCACAGAAAAATATGCAATTTTTAACATTCTTGTGTGCGATTATCAAAGGCGTTCATGAATATGCACCGTTATTAAGATTAAGTGCCGCATCTGCTGGCAATGACCATCGTCTTGGTGCAAATGAAGCACCACCTGCGATTGTTTCTATGTTTATTGGTTCTGAACTGGAAGAAGTTATCGAAGCATTAGAAAACGGCAAAAAATATGTTTCCAGCACAGCAGAATTTGATATTGGCGTTGACGCATTGCCAAATTTCAAAAAAGATACCACAGACAGAAACAGAACATCTCCTTTTGCATTCACAGGCAATAAATTTGAATTCAGAATGCTTGGTTCAGCGGATTCTATTTCCTGCACGAATACAATTTTAAATACTATCGTTGCAGAAGAACTTTGTCAATTTGCTGATGAATTAGAAAAAGCAGATGATTTCCATAAAGCATTAAAAAATTTACTTGTGAAAACTATCAAAGAACATAAGCAAATTATTTTCAATGGCAATGGTTATTCTGATGAATGGCTTGCCGAAGCAGAACGCAGAGGATTGCCAAATTTAGTTTCCACTGTAGATGCAATTCCGTTATATACAAGACCAGAATATGTTTCTGTATTTGAAAAATTCAAAGTTTATACCAAAATTGAAATTGAATCCAGAACAGAAATTTTACTTGAAAATTATGCAAAAGTCATTAATATTGAAGCACTTACTATGCTGGATATGACAAGAAAGCAAATTATTCCTGCTGCAATTAAAATTACAAAAGAAATTTGTGATGCTGGTCTTGCTAAAAAAGAATTAGGCATTGACAATGCATTTGAAATTGGCTATGCTTCTAAATTATCTGCTTTGACTTCCAGTATTGCCGAAGCGGTGAAAACTCTTGATGAAAAAGTCATTGCTTCACAAGGCATTGAAAATGTTGAAGCAACTGCAAAATTCTGTCGCAGTGATGTATTTGTTGCAATGCAAAGTTTAAGAGCTTTAGTTGATGAACTTGAAACAAATGTTGCTTCTAAAGATTGGCCAATTCCATCTTATACAGATTTGTTATTTACTGTCTGATTTTAAATATTATTTTCATTCAAAAAAACTGTCTCTGTCGTAACAGAGGCAGTTTT
>CAMWUF010000227.1 GCA_947177375.1 uncultured Ruminococcus sp. | reverse complement strand
AAGTATATGATTTATGATATTCGTGAAATAAATTTATGAAAAAAGGAGAATTTTTAAACTATGGCAAAACCGAGAATTTATCAGCCAGAACTGGAATGTATGAATCCAGAAGAAAGAAAAAAATTACAAAGTGAACGTTTGCGTAAAACGGTTGCACTTGTTTATGAGAATGTGCCAATTTACAAAGAACGCATGGACGCAAAGGGTGTAAAACCTGAAGATATTCAAACTGTAGAGGATATTAAATTATTGCCATTTACAGAAAAAACAGATTTAAGAGATACATTTCCGTTTGGACTTTTAGCCACTTCTAAAGATAATATTGTTAGAATTCAGGGTTCTTCTGGCACAACAGGCAAGCCTATTGTTTCAGGCTACACAGAAAATGATGTGCAAGTATGGTCTGATATGGTAGCAAGAGCTATGGTAGCCGTTGGTGTGGGCAAAGATGATATTGTGCAGGTATGCTATGGGTATGGCTTATTTACTGGCGGTTTGGGCGCACATCAGGGTGCAACGGAAGTTGGTGCAATGGTTGTTCCCATGTCCAGCGGTAATACACAACGTCAGATTATGATGATGCAGGAAATGGGCAGTACAGTTCTTTGCTGTACGCCGTCTTATGCGGCTTACTTAGGCGAATCTGTCCGTGATGCTGGATTAATTCCTAAGAAAGATATTAAATTAAAAGCTGGTTTATTTGGAGCTGAACCTTGGACAGAGGGCATGCGTCAGCATATTGAAGAATTACTTGGCATTGATGCCTGTGATATTTATGGCTTAACAGAAATTGCAGGCCCAGGGGTTGCATTTGAATGCTTAGAAAAAAACGGCGCACATATCAATGAAGACCATGTGATTGCTGAAATTATTGACCCTGCAACAGGAGAACAGCTCCCTTATGGGGAATCTGGAGAATTAGTTTTCACAACGATTACAAAAACAGGTATGCCATTGTTGCGTTACAGAACGCATGATATTTGTAAATTATATCCAGAAGTCTGCAAATGTGGAAGAACAACTGTTCGTATGAGTAGAATTACAGGCAGAACTGACGATATGATAATTGTACGTGGTGTGAATGTATTCCCCTCACAGATTGAAACAGTTCTTGTCAAAACAAAGGGCGTTGTGCCACATTATCAGTTAATAGTTGATAGAATCAATAATGCTGATACACTAGAAATCAAAGTAGAAATGACAGAAGAAGTTTTTGCTTTACCAGACAGCACAAGCGAAGTACAGAAATTACAAAAATATATCACAGAACAAATTAAATCTGTTGTTGGCATTCAGACACAAGTTATTATCACAGAGCCAAAATCTTTGCCACGTTCAGAGGGAAAAGCAAAACGTGTGATTGATAACAGGAAATTATAATATATTTATGTAACTGTAAGAAACAGGAGTAGAAAAAAATGAATCTATTAACACAGAAAATACTAAGCAGTATTGTACAGATTTTATTATTCGCATTAATCCCGTTTATATGGTGGTGTATAACAGCAAGGAGAAAAATTAACTTTTTTCAATGGATTGGCATAAAACGGATTTCTTCTCCAAAGGAAAACAAAACAGCTTTTTGGATTGTAGGAATAACAATTATTTTCTTGGCTATATCAGTGTTCATGCTTTATACTGTAAGAAATATTGAAACAGCAACATCTGAATTTTGGGGTTTAGGAATGAAAGCATTGCCCGCAGTTTTGGTTTATGCAGTTTTGAATACTTCATTGCCAGAGGAACTCCTATTTAGAGGATTTTTATTAAAAAGACTTTCACACAAATTTGGATTTTTAACAGGAAATGCAGTACAAAGTCTTTTGTTTGGATTATTGCATGGTGCTATGTTTTTTATGCTGACAGACATACCAAGAGCAATTCTCATTATAGGATTCACAGGAGGAATTGCATGGTGTATGGGATATGTGAACGAAAAAAAGGCGAACGGTTCTATTCTGCCTAGTTGGTGTATACACGCAATTGCAAATATATTTTCTGGAGTTTGTTCGGCATTTCTGCTGTTTTAGCAGTCACAGCTTACAGAGAGGGTAATATTTTATGAAAGTTAGTAAAAAATTATTTGTAATCACAAGTATTTTAATTATCACGAATTTATTATCAGGTTGCAATATAGAAGATACTGACGTAAAAGAAATGCTTTCGGGTATTTCTATTGGCATGACAAAAGATGAAGTGTTTGCAATCGTAGAAGCAATGGGAGCTGATTATGCTTATAGTGAAGATAATAGAGCTTATGGCTATAAAAATACAGTCGAATATGGCTATTATCTGGATAAAATCACTGTTTTTGATATTAATATTGACATGACAGCACAGTTATTTTTAGAATTCCAAGATGATGACACACTTGTTTGCTATGGTTGTCATATTGGCGGAACAGGGGAATATGATAATTTAAGCTATCCGTATTCTGAAGAAGAACTTTTAGAAGCCTATGATATGATATATTCGCCGTTATATGATTATTATGGAGAAAGTGTTGTTTCTTTAGATAAAGCAGAATATGGTGTTATCAAAGAAAATTCATGGTATAATCAAACAGATACTATCTGGTTGATTGTTGGCACGAATCTATGGGCTGATACAGAACCAGATAGTTATGAAAATGGTGTGAATGAAATTGTTCTGTCATGTTCAGCATTAGAAAGAGAATAATATAAAATAAAATCAGAACAAGAAAGGAGTATTTGCAATGGGCATTATCCGTGCGACTTTTAATGCAGTGGGTGGTTCACTTGCGGGACAGTGGCTGGATTATATTATTTCAGACAGAATGGATAATAATATCCTTGTCACAAGGGGTGTGCGTGTCACAAAAAATAAAAATGGGAATACTTATGCACCAATTCATACAATTACGAATGGCTCTAAAATTATGATTGCACCAAATCAATTAATGATTCTCTGCGATGGTGGGCAAATTGTAGATTACTGTGCATCAGAGGGCTATTATGAAGTATATTTATCTGCGACACCATCTATGTTTAATGGAGAATTAAGTTATGCTGTCAAAGAAACGTTTCAAAGAATCAGATACGGCGGTCAGCCGTCTTCTAGTCAGGAAGTATATTTTATTAATTTGCAGGAAATTAAAAATTTAAAATTTGGTACTAGAAATCCGTTGCAATATTTTGATAATTTTTATAATGCAGAATTATTTAT
>CAMWUF010000226.1 GCA_947177375.1 uncultured Ruminococcus sp. | reverse complement strand
ATTATCAATATGAGCAGAAATTTTTGGATTATGCAAGACAGCAATTAATATAAAAAGTCGGCAAAATTTACCGACTTTTTTTATGATTATCGCAATTTTTCAGATAAGCATTAATACTGGTCACAAACCCATTTAATACTTTCACTATCCATACCTGCTGTTGTTCCTCTAACCCAGTCTCTATAAACTCTGTTAGAACGTTCTGACGCAAATGTTCTGTTAGAAGAATAATATCCTACTAAATTCGTTGTCTGATTGTCTGCTGCAACGCATCCTTGCACAATATAATTATTCACACAAACAGCCCAACTAATATTTTCCGCATTAGAAACAGTTACATTTACAGCATCTACAATTTCCTGAAATGCTGGATTTGCACTAGTGTCTACATCAATATAAACACCATAAGCATTACTATAACCTGCTGTTCCAGTTGTTCCATCATAAAAAACCAATGCAAACCCATCAAATGGACTTTTTTCACTTGCCAGAATCGACCCTGTAGCCGTACGGTCTCTGCTGATATACCTCTGCACAGCCGTTTGTGAAGCATTATAAACCATCTTCGCATTAGAATTTGCAGCTTTAATTCTTGATCTCGTATAATATGCTGACATAGTAGGTGCAAGAATCCCCGCCAACACACCAATAATTGCAATTACAATAATCAATTCAATCAATGTAAAACCTTTTAAACGACTATTTTTTATTCTTAATTTCATAAATACACCTCACTGTCTGAATTACACTTATTTTTGTTCATGAAATATTCATTTATTATAATTATAGTATAACATGTTCCAACTTAATTGTCAACAGATTTTCTGCTTTTTTTAAACGGCAGGATTGACAAAAATGCGCTTTAATTTTTGTTTATATTTCATACTTACGGGCGTGTTGTCCAGTTTCCGCTTTCAGCAAAATAAATTGCTTTTTCAAAACTAAAATCTGTTTCACGCTTTTCATTATTTGCTGTTGGATACGTACCAACATAGACATCATCTTCTGTTGACTTGATACAAGTCCCAGTCACAACACCATTTTCTATTCTAACTGCCCATATTTTATCTTGAACACTATTATAGTACTGATAAATATAACTGCAAACATCTGCTTCATAAGTTAAACCCTCAGAACTATGGCTATTATAAACCGCTTGGCTCGTATAAATACCTGTTGAAATAGGCGTTGTGACATCACGTTCACGGCACGCCGTCATTCCAGCATTATATAACGACTTGGCTGTAGAGTTCGCAGAAGAAAATTTAGCTTTCGTAACACACCCCAACATAGACGGCACTAAAATCCCCGCTAGAACGCCAATAATTGTAATGACCACAATTACTTCTACCAGTGTAAAACCTTTCAGTTTATATATTCTTTTTTTCCCCATAAAAACGCTCCTTTCTTAGGCAATACCATTTTCTAATATCAGAGCGCATTTCTCAATACTGCTATTTCATAGACTAATTATAGCATACTGTTCATAATTTGTCAATAGTTTTTTTAAAAAAAACCTAAAATAAACGCTTTAAAATAGTTGCCATTTTTTATCTGGAATGTTATAATAATATATAAGCTAATTTTTCAAGATAGATATAATAAAATAACAAAAAAAGGAGAACTCATGAAACGCTTATTAAAAATTACTAGTTTTTTTCTGATTGCAGAATTGCTATTTCTGCTGACAGCATGTTCCAAACAAGAAAATACTGGAACAGGCTATTTATTCACCTGTACACTTTCCAGCAATCCAGAATGCATTGACCCACAGTACACAGACAATGAAAATGCTGAAACTGTAATTGCCAACATGATGGAAGGACTACTACAACTTGACGCTTATGGCAGAATTATATTGGCTGGAGCTGATAGTTATGAAATTTCAGATGATGGCTTGACTTATCAATTTAAATTAAAAAATAATTGTTATTGGTACAGTGCAGGCATGGAAGAAAAAGATGCAAAGCCTGTGACTTCTAAAGATTATGTTTTTGCATTTCGTAGATTACTTGACCCAGATACAAATGCACCACATGCCAATGATTTTCTTTGTATTCAAAATGCTTCTGATATATTAGCTGGAAAACAAAAAACAGAAAAATTAGGCGTTTCCGCACCCGATGGCGGAACTGTTATTTTTAAACTGGAATATCCAAACGAAGAATTTTTATTATTATTAACACAAAATTGTGCTGTCCCTTGCAATGAAGATTTTTTTCTTTCTACCAAAGGACGTTATGGATTAAGTGAAGATACAATATTATGCAATGGTGCATTTTATTTAACAAAATGGGCTTATGATGATTATGGCAGTGGTAATTTTCTAACATTCCGAAAAAATAATTTATATCATGACCCAGACCAAATTGCACCAAGTAGCTTGCAATTTAATATTATGCGTTCCCAATCCGAAGTTGACGAAGAATTTTCCAGTAAAAATTCTGATTGCATTCTGACAACAACGTATCCTACAACATATCTTAATTCACCAAATTATACTGTTACAATAAATAGTGTCAGAACATGGGGCTTGATTTTTAATCCTGATGATGAAACACTAAAAAACCAACAGCTCCGAAAAGCCCTTGCCAATGGCATTGACAGAATATCACTTTCGGAACACATGAATCAGAATTTTAAACCTGCTTATGGCATTATTCCTCCAGCTGTACAAATTTTAGGGCGTTCCTATCGTGAATTATATGCAGATGAACCCTTAGCAATTCCCTATGAACCCGCAGAAGCTGCTGAATTATTTGACAAAATGGAAATTCCCATGAATTCTATTAATAGCTTAAAAATCCTGATTCCTGACAGTTTTGACAGCAAAGAAACAATTTCAGCAATATGCCAAGAGTGGCAAACAATATTCGGGCAATATATCGGCATTGAAACTGTGCCATATACAGAATATCAACAAAGATTAACAGACGGCGATTACAGCATTGCACTTTATAGCTTTAAGCCACAATCCAATAGCTGTGAAAATATATTATATCAATTTTCTGAACAATCCCAATTTTTAGGATTGCATAGCCAAGAGTTTAATCAGATTTTAAATTCTTTTTCCGACCATGAACAATTAACAGATAAATTTATGCTTTACGGCAAAGCAGAAGAAATGATTTTAAATCAACTTGTATTTATTCCCTTATTTTACCAAAATTCTTATATGATTCATGCATCTAATAAC
>CAMWUF010000225.1 GCA_947177375.1 uncultured Ruminococcus sp. | reverse complement strand
CGCCAACCCCCTCCTGAGCTGGCTCGTGGGCTCGGTGATGTGTATAAGACCCAGTCAAAGCAAAACATAAATTTAAAAAAAAATCCTGATTTTTTATGTCTTATTATGTTAAACTGCCAGATTAGAATATTTTAATCTGGCAGTTTTTATATATTTGCTTAACTATTAAACATTAATTTCTGCTTGGTCATCAGAAACACCATTTGCATCAAGTACAGGCTGCACACAGTTTGCAATAAATTCTTCTACTTGTTGCGGGCATCTGCCAATGAAATTTTCAGGTTTCATGATTTCTTCCAGCTCTTGTTTAGAAATCATAAACATTGGGTCTGCTAGAATTAACTCACAAAGATTATTGTCTAAACCCTCTTGCTTTACCCGATAGCCAGCTTGCATAGATAATTGACGAATACGTTCATGTAATTCCTGACGGTTTCCGCCTTTTTTCACAGCGTCCATCATAATATTTTCTGTTGCCATGAACGGCAGTTCTGCCATGACACGCTTTGTAATAATTTTTTCATAGACAACAAGTCCATTTTCAGGGTCTGTGACATTTAGCATAATATTTAAAATAGCATCTATGCCAAGAAAAGCTTCTGCTACAGCAATGCGTTTATTGGCAGAATCGTCCAGTGTTCTTTCAAACCATTGTGTACCAGCTGTAAAAGCAGGATTTAATACATCACACATGACATATCTTGCTAAAGATGTAATTCTTTCATCACGCATAGGATTGCGTTTATAAGCCATTGCAGATGAACCAATTTGATTTTTTTCAAATGGTTCTTCCATTTCTTTGAAACTTTGCATTAAACGAATGTCATTAGAAAATTTACTTGCTGATTGTGCAATTCCTGCTAAAACAGAACATACTTGATAATCAATTTTTCTGGAATAAGTCTGACCAGAAACAGGCACGACAGAATCAAATCCCATTTCTTCGGCAATTAAATTTTCTAATTGCTTAATTTTATCTGTATCGCCGTTGAATAATTCCATAAAAGACGCTTGTGTGCCAGTTGTGCCTTTTGAGCCTAATAATTTTAAAAACTTGATTCTGAAATCTAAATCTTCTAAATCCATTAGTAATTCATTGCACCAGAGTGTTGCTCTTTTTCCAATTGTTGTCAACTGTGCTGGCTGTAAATGCGTATAAGCAAGACAAGGCAGAGCTTTATATTTATCAGCAAATATTGCAAGCTGAGAAATGACTTTTATAAGTTTTCTTTTTACGACTTGTAATGCATCACGCATGATAATCATGTCAGTATTATCACCAACATAGCAGGAAGTCGCACCAAGATGAATAATTTTTTCAGCTTTTGGACAAGCTTTTCCATAGGTATAAACATGTGCCATTACATCATGGCGGACTTCTTTTTCACGTTCAGAAGCCATTGCATAATCAATATGATTAATATTAGCTTCCAGTTCGTCCACTTGTTCTTGTGTGATATTTAAACCTAGTTTCATTTCTGCACGGGCAAGTGCAACCCATAATCTTCGCCATGTGGTAAATTTTTTATCAGCAGAAAATAAATACTGCATTTCTTTACTTGCATATCTCGTGCAAAATGGGCTTTCATAACTTTGATTTGACATGAATTAAAACCTCCAAAAAATAATTTAAAATAATTCTAAAATTTTTCATGTTTCCATAACAGAACTGGATTTATATAATCATAAGGACGGATAACATCTGGATTCTGTTCGGCATAAGAAAAAATTTTTTCAGCCAATCCTTGTTTTAGAAAATCAATTAAAACATAAATTGGCTGTTGCATCATGACATCACAGAGATTAGAAATTGTAATCGCTATTTTATGATTAATTTCTGTAATTTCAAAAGGCCATATCTGACAGTCAAAAGGCTTTTCTGTGCCAAGCATACAGCCTGATTCAGGATTTAATAACGGACAGGAAAATAAATCTTGTTCTTCTGTTAAATCCATGCGAAATAAATAAGATTCCTTGCCTTTGGAAATAAATTTTATATCTGGCAGGAGCTGTTCGCATTTTTTGCGAATTTCAGGGCTTAGAACAGGCGTATCTAAAATATTATATCTGCTAAAAATACAGCATAATTTGCATTCTGCACAGGTGTTTCGGCTTAATAATTTTGTCAGCATAGAATTTTTCTCTCCAGTGTATCATGATGATAGTTTTATTATACTATATTTTAGAGAAAATTGCAATAGTTTGAAGTGCATTTTTCTATTTTGTGAAAATTATAAAAAATATGAAAAAATCATGAATTTTTTCTTGCATTTTTAAAAACAATATGCTATAATAAAATTATCCTATTTGTTCAGAGAGGTTAATATGCAAACAAAAATTTATTGCTGTGTAAAAATTACACTAGATTTTATTGTCATGCTGATGATTTCGAGATATATTTTTTTGATACCACCTTTGCAGAAAAAAAATAAACCTGTGAATCCGCAGTTTTTATTTATTACTTGCAGTTATTTGCTTATGTTAGGGACATGCTTATTATTTGGTATCCTGCCTGCAAGTATCCTGTTAGGTATTTCTATCGGCATTTATTGTTTTTTGACCAGTACAGCAGGAAAACGACGATATTTTAAAATTTTATTAGTATTTCCCATAACAGGTATTTGTTCTGGTTTACTCATGCCTTTGGTAACTTTGCCAGTTGTCATATTACATCTTAGTGAAAATGCCGAAGAAATTTATTCTATCATATTCTATGCAGTGATTGGATTGATTTTATTCATTTTCTGTGTGTCAGGAAAAGAATGGCGTAAAGATTTCAGAAATGAAATGTGTTATAGAAAATTAGAACCATGGGAAAAAATTTTATTATATATTATTGGCTGTTTGATGTTTGGTTTTGTGGCAGGCATTTATGCATATGGTAAAATTAATGCAGAAAATTTCCGTGAAATTGCTATGTTAGAAAGCGTTGTGAGTAGCTTAAATGGCTTTACAGTCACACTTACCATTATTATTTTAATTTTGGTTGGTAATAAAAAAGCACGTATGCATAAAGATTTACTGGAAATGCAACATAATATTATTATTACTATGGCTGATATTGTTGAAAATCGTGATGAAAATACAGGCGGTCATATCAGAAGAACTGCAAAATATGTTGAAATTATTGCAGAAACGCTTCTGGAAAAAGGTTGGTATCAAAGCATTTTAAATAAGCAATATATTAATAATATGGTCATT
>CAMWUF010000224.1 GCA_947177375.1 uncultured Ruminococcus sp. | reverse complement strand
GATTGGCAATGCATTAGAACGACAATGGGGTAGTTTTAAATTTAATATTTATTATTTCACTGGCGTGATTGGAACTATCATTGGAGGATTTATTACAGGTTTTGCAACAAATGTATTTTTAAATTTGTCTTTATATTTAGCATTTGCCATTATGTTTCCGAATTTTGAAATATTATTATTTTTCTTTATTCCTGTTAAAATAAAATATCTTGGCATTCTGGAAGCAATATTTTTGCTAATTGAATTTATCATCAGCGACTGGGCAAATAGGGCTTGTATTTTAGTTTCACTGATTAATATCATATTATTTTTCGGCAAAGATTTCTATCAATCTGTAAAGGCATTTATTCGCAGAAAACGTTATCAAAGAAAAAATAAGCAAAATCAAACGAACTGGAGAAATAATCATTGGTGGGAAAATAAATAAATTTATAAAAAACCGTCTGAAAAATCATATTTCAGACGGTTTTTAATTATATATATTATTGTTTATATTCTTGAATCATTCTGACAATAATATCATGCAATGATTCTACTTGATAATCACCTATAATTGGCTCAAGATGAGAACCACCAATGCCAGAATCATCTGTCAGGAAAATATAGTCACTGTTCGTACAAATAGCAATTGCTCTGCCAAATAATTCTGTTTCACGGGAACTGTTAGAAGAAACCACTGGCACAAGATGAATTCCTTTTTTAGATGCTTCAGCAATTGCCTGTTGCAGCTGTAAAATATCTGTTGAGAATTCATGTGGAGGTGCATCATAAATTAAAAATGCAATTTTCACAGAATCTTCTTGCCACATGCTATTACAAATTGTTTCCGTTAGAATCTCTGCAACAGCTTCTGGTTCATCTCCTCCACCAGATGCACTTTCTGCACAGAGTAAATTTTTAATTTCTTGTGTATCACTTGTAAAATCAAAACATTTTGTGACATAAATATCACCCTTATCTTTGTAGAAATTTACAGAATATCTTGTGTTTTCGTCTCCGACTTCTTCGGCAATTGCACTGAAATCACTTTGCAAAAATAGCATTTCATCGCCCATAGAACCTGTTGTATCCACAATAAACATAATTTCTGTATTCGCATATAATTTTTGTTGTGTATCTAATATCACATCATAATCACTATTATAACTTAATACTTCATCTTGGGAATTATCTGATGTTGCAACGATATTTTCAGAATCAAGTGCTATTTCCTGCGAAATATTATCTTGCTGAACAATAATTTTATTGCCAGATTGTTCTGCATTGGCAAACAGATAAGCTACACCATTTTTATTTGTTTTAGAACACCAAATCGCATTATCTTCCTGCATAAGCATGACTTCTGCATTTGGTAACAGCTCGCCGTCTGCATTTTTCACTGTGACCGCAATGCGTCTTATTGGGTCAATGCCAAAACTCGGAAATTGAACTAATCCAGTATTGACTAAATTTTGAAAAAATCCCCAATTGTTATTATCATTCCATTGACCAGCCGTCAGCATACCAATTTTAGATTCTTGTGAATCAAATTCACTAGCTACTTGAAAAGCTTCTCCATTTTCATCTGGTATTATTTCATCAGCAAACATATCCGATTTTGGTGCTTCTGCATTTAATTCTGGTTCCATGTCAGCAGGAGCTATTTCTGCTTCTGGGGACTCACCGTCATAACTAAACATATCATCGCCAGCAAATCCAGCATAATCAGCATCTGGTGAATCTCCTGCATCATCAAAAGCCACATCATCAGCAACAGCTCCATCTGCATTATCTATTGCATTCATAGCAATAGACTTTTCAGATTTTTCAGGCGTATAGACACGACTCATATCAGATGTTGCACCACAGCCATTATAACATATTGCTGTCAGAATACCAATAAATAAAATTAATTTTTTTTGACGTTTCATAAAAATTTTCCTCCTCAAATTGCTTTTATTATAAATACGAATTTACATACCCGTTTTTATGGTGTGATATTGCACAAAGTTTTTAAACATATTTTGTTAGATATTGACAATGCTTGTAATACCTGTTATAATAAAGCAGGAGGTATTTTTTATGAGTATTTATAAATTATTAAAACAGGAAAAAAAAGCAAGACGTGGACAAGTGACAACAGTACATGGCATTTTTCAGACACCATGTTTTATGAACGTTGGCACAAGTGCAGCAATCAAGGGCGGTATTTCTTCACCAGAATTAGCCGACTTAAAATGTCAGGTTGAATTATGCAATACTTATCACTTGCATTTACGTCCAACAGATACCGTGATTAAGCAAATGGGCGGTTTGCATAAATTTATGAACTGGAAAAAACCAATTTTAACAGATAGTGGTGGATTTCAGGTCTTTTCTTTGGCAAAACTGCGTAAGATAAAAGAAGAAGGTGTATATTTTCAATCACATTTAGACGGTAGCAAATTATTTATTAGTCCAGAAGTAAGTATGCAAATTCAGTCAAATTTAGCAAGTACAATTGCAATGGCTTTTGATGAATGCGTGGAAAATCCTGCACCATATGATTATTCTGCACGGTCTTGTGAACGCACTACAAGATGGTTAGTTAGATGCAAAAACGAAATGCAACGATTAGCAAGCTTGCCAGATACGCTGAATCCAAAGCAATTATTATTTGGCATTAATCAAGGTTGTACGTTTGAGAAATTACGAATTGAACACATGCAAGCAATAGCACAGCTTGATTTAGATGGTTATGCAGTAGGAGGACTTGCTGTTGGTGAACCCACAGAAGAAATGTATCGGATTTTAGATGCTGTTGTGCCATATATGCCAGAACAAAAACCTAGATATTTAATGGGTGTAGGCACGCCGTCTAATATTATTGAAGCTGTTGCAAGAGGGATTGACATGTTTGACTGTGTCATGCCAACCAGAAATGCAAGACATGGGACTATTTTTACATGGTCTGGCATTCGTCATATGAAAAATTTAACTTATCAGACTGACCCAAGACCTATGGACGAAGCATGTGACTGTCCAGCATGCAGGAATTTTTCAAGAGCCTATGTCAGACATTTATTTAAGGCAAATGAAATGCTGGCAGGACGTTTAACAGTCATTCATAATTTATATTTTTATAATACACTAGCTGAAAAAATCCGTGAAGCTTTAGACAACGGCGAATTTGCAGAATTTAGAGCAAAATATTCAGAATTATTAGCAAAAAAAGCACTAGAA
>CAMWUF010000223.1 GCA_947177375.1 uncultured Ruminococcus sp. | reverse complement strand
AAATAATAATCAGCAATTTCAATTCCATAGGGAATAATCTTGCATTTATTTCTGAATTCAGGCAAAAATTTAGAACTATCAATATGCCCTTGTGTAGCTGTAATAATCACATCAGCTCTTTTTAAAAATTTTTTCAAAATCGGCTGATAGAATTTCAATAATTTTTTTTGCTTAATCACATCACTATGCCACGAAATAATCACTTTGCACTTGCATTTAGATAACAAGCAAGCCAAATCTCCTAACGGAAAAGGCATATGAAATTCAATCACATCAGCCCATTTTGCTAATTTCTGAAATTTTATAAAAAATTCTATTGAAACAGGACAGGAAAAATAAACACCGAAACTACTACATCGAATAATTTCAATATTATGATTTATTTCTGTTTTCCCTTTGCCTTGTTCCTGACAGACTAATACTTTTACTTCTATATCTGGATAATTTGCTAAATATTTTGCTCTTTGGGCAATGATAGTTTCAATGCCCCCGATATGAGGCGGATAAAATTTATTGACTTCTAACACATGCAATTTTTGACTCATGCATTCACCTCTGGCAAAATTTCCTGATATACCTGATATAATAATTTTGCACTTCTTTCCCAAGAAAATAATTTTGCTCTTGCAAGACCCTGTATTTTTAATTTTTCTCTTAAATTTTTATTCATAAATAATTCATGCAAGCCTTTTGCCATAGAATCTATACTTTCAGGATTTACTATCACAGCATTTGTTCCAGTCACTTCTGGCAGAGAAGCCACTCCAGAAACAAAAACAGGTGTTCCACATGCCATAGCCTCTAACGGTGGCATTCCGAATCCTTCATAAATAGACGGAAATACAAAAGCTAATGCACCACTCATCACAGCACATAAATCCTTATCATCAATATATTGCGTAAAAATCACATATTTTTCCAGATTTAATTCTTTTACTTTTTTAAAAATGCCGTCATAAAGCCAACCTTTACCACCAGCAAGCACTAGTATTGCAGGATTTTCATGCGATTTCACAAATAACGCATATGCCTGAATGAAACGCTCTAAATTTTTTCTTGGCTCAATCGTTCCCAAATACAAAAAATAATCTTGCATAATTTCATATTTCTGGCAAACAGCTTTTATCATATTTTTATTTTCAACTGGATAAAATCTTTCACAATCCACACCACAGGGAACAACTCTGATTTTATCTTCAAATTCAGCATAATATTTAATAATTTCAGATTTAGAAAATTCAGAATCTGTTACAATTCTGTCAGCTCTTTTCATAGATTTAACAAGTCCTAAATCTAACATATGCCTTGTTCTGGTTCTGACAGTTTCTGGAAACGCTTTATAAACCATATCATGCACAGTGACAACCGTTTTTCCAGAAACGCCATAAGGCACAATATAATTAAAAAAATGCGTAAGAGAATTATTTTTTCCAAAAAACCAATCATACTTAACTGGCAAAAAACTAGATAAAACTCTATAACCATAAGCTGAACAAAAAGCATGTTTTGCTGTCATATTTTTTGCCAAATAATCACTAATTTCTTGTTTATGCTTTTCTAAATCTTTCATTGCAAAATAATTTAATACAAAATCATATTCTGGATATAATCTTGCCAAAGCCGTTACTTGTCCAGCTTCACAGTAGCCAATCCCTGTTTTTCTTCCTAATAATGGCAATGCATCAAATGCAATTCTCACAGATTTTTAACCTTGATTTCTTTCTGCACTAATTCTAAATCATGTGTTACCATGCGTTGGACTAATTCAGCAAAACTAATTTCACGTTGCCAATTTAAATATTTCTCTGCTTTTTCAGGATTTCCAAGCAAAATATCTACTTCAGCAGGTCTGAAAAATTTCTGATTAATTTTTACAATAATATTACCAGTTTCTTTGTCTTTGCCGACTTCATCAACACCAGAACCTTCCCAGACAACTTCTATATTTACAGTTTTAAAAGCCTGTTCCACAAATTCTCTGACAGTTCTGGTTTCATTTGTCGCAATCACATAATCATCTGGTTTCTCCTGCTGTAACATCAGCCACATAGCTTTGACATAATCTTTAGAATGTCCCCAGTCACGTTTAGAATCAAGATTTCCTAATTCCACAAAATCCTGTACGCCTAATTTAATACTTGCTACTGCATGAGAAATTTTTCTTGTCACAAATTCAAGTCCTCTGCGTTCTGATTCATGATTAAATAAAATACCTGAACAAGCAAACATGCCATAACTTTCCCGATAATTTTTAGTAATCCAATGTCCATAGAGTTTAGCCACACCATACGGACTACGAGGATAAAACGGTGTTTTTTCAGTCTGAGGCATTTCCTGTACAAGACCGAACATTTCCGAAGTAGAAGCCTGATAAAATTTCGCTTCTGGTTTCACAGTGCGAATGGCTTCCAGCATATTTGTGACACCAAGGGCATCAATTTCAGATGTTCCTAAAGGCGTATCCCAACTTGTTGCAACAAAAGACTGTGCTGCAAGATTATATACTTCATCTGCCTGAGAAATCCGCATTGCAGAAATCAAAGAAATCACATCTGTCATATCTGCATAAATTAATTTAATTTTATCTTTTAAATGCGCAATATTCCCATAATCAACAGTAGCCTTTCTTCTCCAGATGCCATAAACTTCATAGCCCTTTTCCAGTAATAATTCTGCCAGATAAGAACCATCTTGTCCAGTAATACCAGTAATTAATGCATGTTTCATAAACAAAAATCTCCTTTTATAATTATAATATTATAATAAATTAAATTTTTCTTGCTTTCTGATTTCAGCAAGAACTTTTTTAATATCTTGTGTACTGTTTTTATCACAAATTAATAATGCATCAGGTGTATCAACAATGACTAAATTATCTAATCCCAATAAAGCAATTGTTTTATTATTTTTATTATCAGCACAGACAGTACAATTTCTGGTATCAACGCTGATAATATCGCCGTCAAATAAATTTCCATTTCTATCTGTTGCATTAATACGCTCTAATGCAAGCCAATTTCCCACATCGTCCCAACCAAAACTAGACGGAATTGTATAAATATTTTCTGCTTTTTCCATAATGCCAAAATCAATAGATTCTGCTGGCAAATCAGGGAAATTTTTAATTAATATTTTTTCAAAATTTTCAGTTCCATAAGCATTTGCAATTGGCTGTAAACCAGTATATAAATCAGGCATATAT
>CAMWUF010000222.1 GCA_947177375.1 uncultured Ruminococcus sp. | reverse complement strand
GCTAAATGCATCTGTTACTCAAATAGAAATTGATGCACCGTATATTGCAAGAAAAGTTCAAGCAGGGCAGTTTGTTATTTTTCGTGTAGATGAACAAGGCGAACGAGTGCCTTTAACTGTTGCAGACAGCAATCCAGAAAAAGGTTCTATTACATTGATTTTTCAGATTGTAGGACGTTCTACTATGAAATTAAATGCCTTGCAAGAGGGGGATTTTATTCAAGAT
The DNA here is from genome assembly GCA_947177375.1 of uncultured Ruminococcus sp. GTDB lineage: Bacteria > Bacillota > Clostridia > Oscillospirales > Ruminococcaceae > UBA3855. Next base: position 2,998 of record CAMWUF010000222.1, on the reverse strand, counting down.
TTAGTAGGTCCTTTAGGACTGCCAACAGAATTACCAGAACATGCTAAAAATATCTGTGTCATTGGTGGTGGTGTAGGCTGTGCAATTGCCTATCCACAAGCAAAGGCATTTTCTAAAGCTGGTCTGCATGTAGATGTCATTGCAGGATTCCGTTCAAAAGAAATTATAATTTTAGAACAGGAATTCAAAAAATATTGTTCAGAATTAATTCTATGCACAGATGATGGAAGTTATGGCATGAAAGGCTTTGTGACAAATGCCTTAGAAGAAAGAATCAATCAGAATATTAACTATGATACAGTTGTTGCCATTGGACCTATTCCTATGATGAAGTCTGTTTGTGAATTGACTAAAAAATATCAAATTCCTACGATTGTATCACTTGACCCTATTATGATTGATGGTACAGGCATGTGTGGTGGTTGTCGTGTTACAGTTGGTGGAAAAATTCGCTATGCTTGCGTAGAAGGTCCTGACTTTGATGGACATCAGGTTGATTTTGATGAGTTAATGAAACGCAATGGAATTTTCAAAGAACGTGAAGCAGAATGCCGTATGATGACACTTGCGGATAAGCTTTAAACAATACGGAGGGAAATTTATGCCAAATATGTCAAAAACAAAAGTGCCAATTCCAGAACAAAACCCTAAGGTACGAGCAAAAAATTTTGAAGAAGTTACACTAGGCTATCAAACAGAAATGGCAATTGAAGAAGCGAATCGTTGTTTGAATTGCAAACATAAGCCTTGTGTTTCGGGGTGTCCTGTAGGTGTCAGAATTCCTGAATTTATTCAAAAAATTACAGAACAGGATTTTTCAGGTGCTTATGAAATCATTCACAGTACAAATGCATTGCCAGCCATTTGTGGAAGAGTATGTCCACAAGAACGTCAGTGCGAAAGCAAGTGTGTTCGTGGCAAAAATGGTGAGTCAGTTGCAATTGGTCGTCTGGAACGATTTATAGCAGATATGCATATGAATCAGCATGAAGAAATTATTAAAAAACCTGTTTCTAACGGACATAAAATTGCCGTTGTTGGTGGAGGACCTTCAGGATTGACTTGTGCAGGAGATTTGGCAAAGCTTGGCTATGATGTCACTGTTTTTGAGGCATTTCATGTTGCTGGTGGTGTTCTCATGTATGGTATTCCAGAATTTCGTTTGCCAAAAAAAATTGTTCAGCAAGAAATTGAAAATTTGAAATCTCTTGGTGTGAATATTATGACAAATATGGTTGTTGGTAAAATATTTTCCATTGATGAATTAATGCAACAAGGTTATGAAGCTGTTTTCATTGGTTCGGGTGCAGGATTGCCAAGATTTATGGGCATTGAGGGAGAATCTTTTGTTGGTGTTTGTTCAGCGAATGAATATTTAACAAGAATTAATCTTATGAAAGGCTATCAAGACGGCTACGACACACCAGTTTTGAAATCAAAAGCTGTTGCTGTTGTTGGTGGTGGTAATGTTGCAATGGACGGTGCAAGAAGTGCATTGCGTATGGGTGCAGAACATGTCTATATTATTTACAGACGTTCTGAAAATGAAATGCCTGCCCGTAAAGAAGAAATTCATCATGCCAAAGAAGAAGGCGTAGAATTTTTAACACTTCAGAATCCAGTGAAAATTTTAGGCGATAAAAATAATCGTGTTTGTGCAGTGGTCTGTCAAAAAATGGAACTTGGCGAACCAGATGCAAGTGGCAGAAGAAGTCCAGTTCCTGTAGAACATTCAGAATATGAATTGCCTGTAGATACAGTGATTATGGCAATTGGTACATCTCCGAATCCGTTAATCCGAACAACAACCAAAGGACTTGAAACAAATGCAAGAGGCTGTTTCATTGTAGATGAAAATATGATGACAACAAAAACAGGTGTTTATGCTGGTGGTGATGCTGTCACAGGTGCAGCAACAGTCATTTTGGCAATGGGTGCAGGAAAATCCGCTGCAAAATCAATTCATGCATATATTATGCAGGAAAATTTATAATTTCAGGAGATAATTGTATGAAATATAAAAATATAATCAAAAAAATGGCTGTGCTGATTAGTGCAGGTCTTGTATATACTATGAGTATGATTACAGCATTTGCAGAAGATGCATCAAATGCAGCTGGTTCAGAAGAAGCAGTATCTGGTTGGGGTGCAATGATTTCTACATTTGCATTGCCAATATTATTGCTGATATTCTTGTATTTTATTATGATTCGTCCACAGCAGAAACAGGAAAAAGCTACCAGAGAAATGCAAAAAAATCTTTGTGTTGGTGATGAAGTTGTTACAATTGGTGGTATTGTCGGAATTGTTTTAAAAGTCAATGAAAATACGCAGACTGTTGTAATTGAAACAGGTAGCGACCATTTTAAGCTTTTGATGAAACAAGATGCAATTAAAGAAAATATTACTGCAATTGAAAATGCTAATGCAGAAAAAGCAAAGGCTAATAAAAATAAAGCCAATGCAATTAGTCTTGGAAAATCCAAAGACGAATAATTCCTGAAATATACTGCATAAACTGTATTATTATAATTTAAAAAATAATATAAAAAAGATGGTGATACAGTTTGCGACATGCTAGTATCTGGAAATCAAATATAGGCAGATATTTATTTTCTACACTGGAAGGATTAGTTTGTCTTTTTGGAGGCGGATTATTCTGTGCAGGATTACTTTTGATTGGAACAATTCCAGCAATTGCTATGACATATTTCATGCATGTTTTATGGAGTGTCAGTGCATTTTGTTCTGGACGGCGTGCAGGTTTTCATGGCAGAACGCACGGAATCCGAACAGGTTTTATTTGTAGTATGATTTTATGTATGATTTTATTCTGTGGTTGCTTTGCATTGCAAGAAGACATCACAGAACGCTTGTTCACAAGATGTCTGCTTATGCTAGTAGCAGGTGTGATTGGCGGTATTGTGGGCGTTAATACAAAACTAAAAAAACCGCCTTATTAATAAAAAAATAAATTGCCCTTTCGGGGGAGGAAATT
>CAMWUF010000221.1 GCA_947177375.1 uncultured Ruminococcus sp. | reverse complement strand
AAGTAAAAGTTGTTATCTGTGGCAAAGATTATGTCATGCAGACAGCAGAAGCACCTAATTATGTCTATGGACTTGCAAGAATGCTGGAAGCAAAATTAAATCATTCTATGGATAAAATGAATGTTTCACAGTATAATGCAGCGGTTATGGTTGCTTTGTCGGCACTTGATGATTTAAATAAAGCACATGAACAAATGGAACAAATTTCTGAACAGATGAAAATTTATGCCGATGAAGCAGGACAGGCAAGATTGGAACGAGATGTTGCGTTAAAAGAAATTAAAATACTTCGCTCTAAAATAGAACAGCTTGAAAATAATTTAAAATTAAAAAAGCTGAAAGATAAAATTCCAAATGCGTAATCCAGAAATTTTAGCACCAGCTGGAACAATGGAAGCTTTAATTGCTGCACTTCGCTGTGGTGCAGATGCTGTTTATGTTGGTGCAAAGGATTATTCTGCCAGAAACAGTGCCGTTAATTTTGATTTGCCTGCGTTGGAACAAGCCTGTCAATTATGTCATTTATATCATGCAAAGTTACATTTAGCGGTCAATACGCTTTTAACAGATTCAGAATTAGAAAATTTTCAAATATTTATCAGGCAAGCTGTAGAATCTGGCATTGATGCCTGTATTGTACAGGATTTGGGCGTATTAAAAATAATAAAATCTATCATTCCTGACTTGCCGTTGCATGCTTCTACACAAATGAGTATTTACTCATGTGAAGGTGCATTGCAGGCAAAACAATTAGGTTGTTCCAGAGTTGTTCTGGCAAGAGAATTATCTTGTGAAGATTTAAAATTAATTTGTAAATTGCCTGTGGAAACAGAAGTATTTGTACATGGTGCAACTTGTATGTCCGTTTCTGGACAATGTCATTTTTCGTCAATTGTGGGCGGAAGAAGTGCCAATAGAGGAAAATGCGGACAAGCTTGCCGTTTACCTTGGCACACACCAGAGGGAAATTATTTATCAGCATTATCTCTGAAAGATTTAAGTCTTGTCAAACATGTAAATTTATTAAAACAAATCGGTGTAGATTCGTTTAAAATTGAAGGCAGAATGAAACGTCCTGAATATGTTGCTTGTGCAGTAACGGCTCTTAGAATGGCTTTAAACGGTAAACAGCCTGATATGAAATTATTGCAATCTGTTTTTTCAAGAAGTGGTTTCATAGATGGGTATTTTACTGGAAAAAAACAGGCTATGTTCGGCTATCGCCGTAAAGAAGATGTACTTGCTGGACAACAAGTATTTTCTAGCATTCAAGCTAGTTATCAAAAGCCCAGAGTGATAACAGCATTAGATTTTAATTTAAAATTACAAAAAGAACAGCCTGCTTTGTTACAGGTTTCTGATAGCCAAGGCAATCATGCAATCATACAAGGAGCTGTGCCAGAATTGGCTAAAAAAATGCCTTTGCAAACAGAGGGATTAAAAAAATATTTGCAGAAATTAGGCGGGACTATTTATCAATGCCGTGAAGTAAAATTAGAAAATCCAGATGATTTAATATTATCTGCCTCACAGTGTAACGCTTTGCGAAGAGATGCTGTGGAACAAATAAATGCTTTACGTCAGAAAAAACCGAATTATCAAATATCAGAAAATAATTTATTAACGATTCCTGCAAGAACGATACAAAAAAATTCTATTCAGAAACGTTTGCATATTAGAACGGCTTTGCAAATGGAATATTTATTAAAAAATCCAAAAAATAATATTATTTGTCTGCCTTTATTTTTGGCAGAAAAATTTCAGCCGAATTTGTCGATTTGGTTGGAATCTCCCAGAATTATTGCAAATGAAGTAAATTATCAGAAAAAATTGCAGCATTTTTATCAAAAAGGCTATCGGCATTTAATTTGTCATAATCTTGCTGATATTAAAATCGGCAAAAAAATTGGTTTTGTGTTGCATGGCGGTTTCGGGCTGAACTGTACGAATTCTGTCACGGCATATTCTTTGCAGGAACAAGGATTACAAGATATTACAGCTTCTTATGAGTTACGGGCAAAAGTTTTAAAAAAATTAACGCAAGTTTTGCCCTGTGGCGTTTTTATTTATGGCAGATTGCCTATGATGTTATTGCGATTATGTCCGATTAAAGCACAAGACGGTTGTCGGCATAAAAACTGTTTTTTGATTGATAGAACAGGCAGAAAATTTCCATTGTTGTGTAGTTCAGATTATCAGGAATTATTAAATTCTGAACTATTATTTTTGGCAGATAAATTGCAAAGCTTTTTCAATTTAGATTACTGGGATTTTTATTTTACAGAGGAAACGCCAGAACAAATGCAGGAAGTTTTAAAAGCTTATGAGAATGATTTTAAACAAATTCCTGCCAATCGGACAAATGGGCTATATTTCAAAGGAGGATTGATTTAATGCAGGTATATTTTCAAAAATTAAAGCCAAATGCTATTTTGCCAAAACGTGCGACAAAATATAGTGCTGGTGCAGATTTATATGCTTGTTTAGATAAATCAGTTGTGATAAAACCAAATGAAACAGTAATGATTCCGTTGGGAATTGCGTCTCAGCCGTCAGAACAGGAAATTGCTTTGCTGATATTTCCACGTTCTGGGTTGGCATCAAAGTTTGGTATTACACTTGCAAATGCAGTTGGTGTTGTGGATAGTGATTATCGGGGAGAATGGATGATTCCCTTGCATAATATCAGTAAACAGGATTTTATCATAGAACATGGTATGCGAATTGCACAGATGATAATTACACCAGTATTATTTCCAGAAATTTTAGAAGTGAATCAGCTCGATGAAACAGAAAGAGGCATTTCAGGATTTGGGTCAAGTGGCTTGCAGTAAAGTTTTTTAATAAATAAGAGGAGTTGAATTAGATGTCACAAGGCGTGCTAAAAGGAATGTTAATGTTCGCAATATTATTAGCTGCTGTTATATTAGGCAGTTTAATTGGAGATTTTTCAAGAACAATTAATGGCATTGAGTGGCTTGGAAAAACATTTGATGTTGGAATTTCTACGTTTGATATTAATTTAAAAGTATTTGTCATTACGCTTGGTTTTCAGATACATGTTACTGTTTCAGAAATTATTATGATTTTAGTAGGAATTTTATGCTATCCGAAAGTTTCTAAAACGCTTTTTGGCTAAGTTTTTGAAATTTAAAAAAATATTTTCAGAATAGATAAAAAAATATAAAAAAAAACTTGTTTCTGAATAAAAATCATGGTATAATAT
>CAMWUF010000220.1 GCA_947177375.1 uncultured Ruminococcus sp. | reverse complement strand
AAATAATACAATAATCTATCTGCATTTCCAGTAACATTTTTTTCATATTTTTATTTTTCCATGACAAAAAGTCTTTTCTGCGAACCAGAAAAGACTTTTTTTACTTAAATTAACCACGACCGAATAATTCACTTAGTCTATCCTTAAAAGTTTTACGTTTGGTATAATTTTTTTCACCAAGGGAATCTTCAAATGCTTTTAGCAAATCTTCCTGTTTTTTGGTAAGATTCTTCGGCACTTCTACATTTAATCTGACATATTGGTCGCCTCTGCCGTCACGTTGCAAACGCTGAATCCCCTTGCCTTTTAAACGCTGTTTTGTACCAGTTTGTGTCCCTTTAGGAACAGTTAAATTTACATTGCCATCAATCGTAGGCACAGTAATTTCATCACCAAGTACAGCCTGTGTAAATGTAATCGGAATATCGCAATTCACATCAAAACCATTTCTAACAAAAATAGGATGTGGACGAACACTGACATTTACATTTAAATTACCATTAGGACCGCCATTAATACCACAATCCCCTTCATTGGCAACACGGAGTGTTTGCCCATCATCAATGCCAGCAGGAATATTAAGCGAAACTTTTTTCTGCACACGAACTCTGCCAAGACCACGGCATTTAGAACAAGGATTTTTAATAATCGTTCCCTTACCGCTACAATGCGGACAAGGTCTTTGCGAAGAAATTGCACCAAACATAGATTGCTGTGTGACACGAATGACACCACGTCCCTGACAATCAGGACAAACTTCTGGAACAGAACCTGCTGCAGCACCTGTGCCATTACAATCATTGCATTTTTCCTGATGTGAAATTTGAATTTCCTGTGAAGTGCCTTTGCAAGCGTCCATAAAACTGATATTCACACTTGTTGCAATATCTTTGCCACGTCTGGGAGCATTCGCAGAACTACCGCCACTACTTCTGAAACCATTACCGCTTCCACTGCCGAAAATGCCTCCAAAGACACTTTCAAAAATATCACTCATATCACTGTAGCCACCTGTAAAGCCACCGAATCCGTCCATACCGCCACCATCAAGGCCACTATGACCGAACTGGTCATAACGCTGACGTTTTTCCGAGTCTGACAGCACAGCATAAGCCTCGTTGATTTCTTTCATTTTTTCTTCGCACTCATCAGCTTTATCAGGGTGTAAATCTGGATGATTTTCCCTTGCCATTTTTCGATAGGCTTTTTTTATTTCATCCTCACTTGCACCTTTCTGGATACCCAGAACTTCATAATAATCACGTTTTTCAGCCATACTTATCCGCCAGAACGGCACTCCTTTCAAATCAGCAACAGGGCAGTTATAATACTACCCTATTGCCTATATTATCAATTTATTTTTCAATTAAGCTTCTGTAAAATCAGCATCAATGACATCATCGTCACCAGAATTAGCTTGTTCTGTAAAGCCACCTGCATTCATATTTGGGTCAAAACCGCCTGCATTTGCATTTGGCTGTTGATAAATTTTAGAGCCAATCTCCATAAGAACTTTCTGCAATTCATCCATTTTTGCTTTCATACCAGCAGTATCATTAGCATTAATTGCATTCTGCAATTCATCAGCCTTTGCACGTACGGCTGACTGGTCATCAGCAGAAACTTTATCACCCAATTCTTTCAGAGTCCCCTCACACTGTAAAATCATATTTTCAGCATTATTTTTTGTATCTACTTCATCACGGCGTTTTTTATCTTCTTCTGCATAAGCCTCTGCTTCTTTTACCGCTTTATCAATATCATCTTTAGACATATTTGTAGAAGCCGTAATAGAAATATTCTGTTCTTTGCCTGTGCCTTGGTCTTTTGCAGTAACATGCACAATGCCGTTTCTGTCAATATCAAATGTTACTTCAATTCTTGGCACACCACGCATAGCAGGTGCAATGCCGTCCAGTCTGAATGTTCCAAGTTGCTTATTATCTCTTGCAAACTGACGTTCACCTTGTAATACATTAATATCAACAGCAGGCTGATTATCTGCATAAGTTGAGAAAACTTCTGATTTCTTAGTAGGAATGGTTGTATTTCTAGGAATCATAACTGTGCAAACACCGCCAGCAGTTTCAATACCTAATGACAAAGGCGTAACATCCAGTAACATCAGACCTTCTTTGACATCACCGCCAAGCACACCGCCTTGTAAAGCTGCACCCAATGCAACACATTCATCAGGATTAATGCCTTTAAATGGGTCTTTGCCGATTAATTTTTTCACAGCGTCCTGAACAGCAGGAATTCTGGAAGAACCACCAACCATTAAAACTTTATCCAATTCAGATGCACGCAAACCGCTATCTTGTAAAGCCTGACGAACTGGTTCCATAGTAGCCTGTACCAAATCAGCTGTTAATTCATTAAACTTTGCCTGTGTGAGAGTCAAATTCAAATGCTTTGGACCATTTGCATCTGCTGTAATAAATGGCAAATTAATATTTGTTGTAGGTGTAGCAGATAATTCAATTTTAGCAGATTCTGCGGCATCTTTTAATCTCTGCATAACCATTCTGTCCTGTGACAAATCAATACCCTGTTCTTTTCTGAATTCATCAACCATCCAATTAATAATTCTCTGGTCGAAATCATCACCACCAAGGCGATTATTACCAGCTGTTGCAACGACTTGCTGATAACCCTCACCCATTTCAATAATAGATACGTCAAACGTACCGCCACCTAAGTCATAAACCATGACTTTCTGGTCATCTTCTTTGTCAATACCATAAGACAAAGCTGCGGCTGTTGGTTCGTTAATAATTCTTCTGACAACCAGACCAGCAATTTGACCTGCATCTTTTGTTGCCTGTCTTTGTGCGTCTGTGAAATAAGCAGGAACAGTAATAACAGCTTCATTTACAGTTTCACCAAGATAAGCTTCTGCATCAGCTTTTAATTTCTGCAAAATCATAGCAGAAATTTCCTGTGGTGTATATTTTTTACCGTCTATATCTACTTTATAATCAGTACCCATGTGACGCTTAATAGAAGAAATTGTCTTATCTGGATTTGTGATAGCCTGATTCTTTGCAACTTTACCAATCAGACGTTCACCAGTTTTAGAAAATGCAACAACAGATGGTGTTGTTCTTGCACCTTCTGCATTTGCAATAACAACAGCGTTACCGCCCTCTACAACTGCGACACAAGAATTTGTTGTACCTAAATCAATACCAATAATTTTACCCATAATAAAATCTTCCTTTCATG
>CAMWUF010000219.1 GCA_947177375.1 uncultured Ruminococcus sp. | reverse complement strand
TTCTTGGGGATGGCGAAGAAGAATATGAAACCGTTTGCCCAACCTGCGGACATTGTATTTTGTTAGATGAGCGTATGCTGGAAGAAGGCGAAACAGTCTGCCCAAACTGCGGTGAGGAGTTAGAATTTGATTTTGATGCAGAAGAAATTGAAAAACTTGCTCCTGCTGATGAAGAATAAAGCATTTCTAAAAACAGTGGCAGAGGTATTCTGTCACTGTTTTTTGCATAGAATAATGATAAATTAAGTTTTTAAGAAAGGATGATAGTTTTCATGGCTTTTATTGAAAAAGATATTTCTAAATTGCAGTGCAATCCGTTTGATTTAATTAGCAAAGATTGGTTTTTATTAACTTCTGGAAATTTGGAAAATTATAATACTATGACTTGTTCTTGGGGTGCAATGGGTGTTATCTGGAATCAACCGTCTTTGACAGCTTATGTCAGAAGTTCCAGATACACGTATGATTATTTAGAAAAAAATAATTTATTTACAGTCAGTGTATTTTCAGAAGCATATCGCAAAGCACTTGCATTCTGTGGCAGTCATTCTGGCAGAGATTGCGACAAAGCCAAAGAAACTGGCTTAATTCCTGTAGCATTAAACGGCTGTGTAAGTTTTGCACAAGCAAAAGTTGTATTTGTCTGTGAGAAAACATATGCACAGGATATGCAAGCAGAAAATTTTCTGGAAAAAGAAAATGTTTCTAAATTTTATGCAAGTGATGCAATGCATAAATTATATATCGGCAAAATTTTAGCGATTTATGAAAATGATGATTAAAAAAATAAAGTCTAACGGCTCGCAATTCCGTCTGTGAGCCGTATTTTTCAGAAAAAAATTAATAAATTGCGTACGGAGGGCTAATTATGAATTTTTCACCAAAAGAAATTTTAAATTTTGTAAAAGAAAATGATGTCAAATTTATTCGTTTGACGTTTTGCGATATGCAAGGAAATTTAAAAAATATTGCTATCATGCCAGATGAATTGCCAAAAGCTTTTTCACATGGAATTTTACTAGATGCAGCAGGATTTTCTGATTGTTATCAGGATTTGTTATTAATACCAGATATTTCTACTTTGTCTGTGTTGCCATGGCGACCAAAATCAGGGCGTGTTGTGCGTTTTTTCTGTAATATTAAAAATCTGGATGGTTCGCCTTATGCAGGAGAATTGCGTTATACACTACAGAGTTATATACAAGAATTATATACAAAAGGCTATTCCTGCGAATTCGGCACAAGAAGTGAATTTTATTTATTTGACTGTGATGAATTAGGTAAGCCCACTAAAATTCCACATGACCATGCAGGCTATCTTGATGTTGCGCCGTTAGATAAATGCGAAAATGTGAGACGTGAAATTTGTTTGTCTCTGGAAGAAATGGGGTTGCATCCACAGCGTTCTTGTCATAAATATGGCTACGGACAGAATGAAATTGATTTCAAATGCAGTGAACCTGTTACAGCAGCAGATAATATGGTGCATTATAAAAATGTTGTAAAAACAATTGCTTCACAAAATGGCTTGTATGCTTCTTTTATGCCTAAGCCTTTAAATGGCACTTATGGAAGTGCTTTAACAATTGTGATGAGTTTAAAATATAACGGCAAAAATATTTTTGAAATAAGAAATAATCAAATTTCTCCAGAAGGTGCAAGTTTTATTGCAGGTATTCTGGCACATGCACCAGAAATGACTGTTTTCTTGAATCCGATTGTAAATTCTTATACTAGACTTAGACACAGAGGCGCACCTAATCATGTCAATTGGTCTTTTGAAAATCGTAATCCCTTAATTCGTGTGCATAAATTTACGGACGAATCTGCAAAAATTGATATTCGCAGTGCGGACTGTTGCTGTAATCCCTATATTTCATTTCGATTATTATTAGCAGCAGGGATTGACGGCATGAAGAAAAATTTAAAATTATCAGAAAATATACTCGTCACAGCAGAAGAAAAACAATTTGAAACATTGCCCGCAACGCTTAGAAAAGCTTATGAAATTGCAAAGACAAGCGAATTTATTCAGGAAAATCTGCCAGAAGAAATCAGAAGAAATTTTTATCAGAATATTGAAAAACAACTTGCATTATATGACGTTGCAGAAGATAAGGCTTTATTTGAAGAACAGCAATATTTTCTGTCTGAATAATTAATAAAAATCATGAATTATTTTGAAGGAGTTGAGTGACTTTGGACAGAGCTTTGATTGTTTCTGGTTCTGAAAAGAGCATGGAAATCATAGCCCAATTTTTGCACTCTTATGGTTATACAAATCTGACTTCGGCGACAAGTGGCAGTGAGGCTCGCCGTATCATGAACAGTGTAGACTATGCACTGATTATTATTAATTCGCCCTTGAAAGATGAATTCGGACATGAATTATCTGTTCATATGGCGGAAAATACCAGTGCAGGCATTATTTTATTATGCAAGGCTGACATTGCAGATGATGTCGCTGAGAAAGTCGGCGATTATGGTGTATGCATTGTTTCAAAACCCATGAATCGAAATATTTTGCATCAGTCTATCAGAATTGTACAGGCAACACGTTCCAGAATGCTAGGGCTAAAACGTGAAAATTCGCAATTAATGGTAAAAATAGACGAAATGCGTTTAATTAACCGTGCAAAATGTGCTTTAATGCAATATTTAAAATTTACTGAGCCAGAAGCACATCGCTATATTGAAAAGCAAGCAATGGATACACGCTCTACACGCAAAGAAGTTGCTTTGAGGATTTTATCGACTTATGAATTATGAATTATTTTTTGTCAAAAATTTTATTATCAAGTCCAGACAGGATAGATTATTATATGAATTGCAAAATCCTAAAAAACGTCAGGATTGCCTTGGCAGATTCTGTCATCATGCAGAAAATTTATTAGATATGCAAAAAATTTGTCATACACAGGATTTTGAAAAAATACTTGGCAATCCAGAATGTTATATTATGGCATATCATCAAGAATTAGATAAATTGACATGTAATCTAAAACAAGCATTAAAACTAGTGTTAGGCAATGGCATGAGTGCGGTTATTATCGGCAAAAATTTTGCCATTGTCGAAACAGAACAATTGCAAGGCACACCAGATAGATATTCTTTTAAATTATTTTAAATAACTATTTTGTTTTTTGCTGATTTTGCCAATTTATTGAAAGTAATTATCTAGTTAGACTTAAAAAAATAAATTAAAATAGATTCAAAACAGTAGGTATTATGC
>CAMWUF010000218.1 GCA_947177375.1 uncultured Ruminococcus sp. | reverse complement strand
AATATTCACATAGCCGTTTGGTGAAATATAAAAAAATGCAACGGTTTTTTTCTCTTGACTAGAATCTTCTGCAACGGAATTTATAATTTCTTGAAATAATTTCTCTTTTTCAGCAAAAAATGTTTCAGCTTGTTCAGATTTGCCTAATAATAAGCCGTATAATTTAATCCATTCCATACGCCCCAATGGATGCGATTCATAGCTAGAGCGTTCTACAAAAACAGGAATGCCTAATTGCTGAATTTGTTCTTTGATATCAGGACTATGATAAATCATAGTAGATTCAATTGCAAGCTTGCAATTGTTAGATAATAATAATTCATAATCTGGTGTGCTATATTTTCCAGCATATTGCAATGTTCCAGAATCTAATGCATTTTGCACACTTGAAATTGACCAATCTTTTGTAGAAGTCAAGGAAATATTTTCTAAACTATCTAAACTAACAAATAAATCCATTGCGGAAGATGCAGCTAAATAAATATTTTCTAACGGTTGTTGTAAAATAATTTGATTTGCATCATGTTCTGGAATTTCCACACCCTCTGGCACAAGCAAATAATAATTTCCATCATTAACAGAAATTTCTGCACAGCCGTCTGAATGATATAAAACAGAAAATTGTTCTGCATAATCTAATTGCATGTGATTAGAATGATTTATAATATTCTGTTCTGGAGCTGTATTCTGACAAGCTGTAAAAAATATCAGACTGCAAAATAATAATATAATATTTAATTTTTTTATTATTTTCATCATAATTTTACTAGACTTTCTGTATCAAAATACAGTGTATAATTAATTTCATGTGGTGTACTCATAGCTGTTGTATTTGCCGAAACAGGCAATTTATAATTAAATGCCAATACTGGAATTTCAAAAACAGATTGATTATTGATAATATTAGAAATATATTTTTCGCCGTCAACCAGCATGTAATCATAATTAGAACTGCTCCAGATAATTTCAGCAATTGCTTGTCCGTCCTGAATGCTTAATTTTACAGGAGAATTGATAGACGCTCTACCAGAACCGCCTTCTAATATCACAGCAATTTCATATTCGCCGTCTTCCAGTCCTAAGCTGGAAACAGTTGGCACAAGACTTTCATCAAATGCTGTGATTGGCAAAGAATCCGACCGAAATAAAATTGTTCTGTCATACCATTTCTGCTTATTTTTACTAAATGCACAACAAGCAATGCCTTTATCAAGTGCTTCTACTGGAACAGTAAAAACATGTTCACCATTTTCATTTTCTGTAAAAGCAATATAATTTTTTTCAGATAGTTTAATTGCTTCTCCTCCTGTTCCCATGAATAAATATAAATATCCTGTACCATTCATTGTCATAGTAGCAGTCATTTTGCCCATACTAACATGTAATTCACAAGAAACTACCTGAAACATCGAAGAACTGGAATTTACTTCAATCTCATAAACACCATCAAGAATCATTTCTCCATCAATTGGTGTCATGCCATCTTCTACAATAGTTTCTGGTGTAACAGTCTCATCGCCTTCAGCAAGTAAATCTTGTTGTGTTGCATTATCTGTCACAGGCATTGTTGCAATCGGTTCACCTGATTGTCTGTTACAGCCAGTACAAGCCAAAACCATTAACATTCCAGACAGACAAGTGATTATTTTTTTCATATTCACGAAAATTTACATCTCCAATCCTTAAAAAATAACGGCAGGAGCAAAAGCCCCTGCTCGCTAGATTTGCTTTATTCTGCATTTGTATCTGTGATAGAATCCACAGCCGTCTGTGTATGTTCTACATAAATTTGACGAATTTCCTCATTTTCGCCTAATCCACGCAATAAACAAATCACTTCATAGCCAGCATTTTCAAAAACAGATTTCCAAGAATCTTCTTCATCGCCTGCCATGTCGTTATTCGCATGGTCACCAGAAACAACCATTAGAGGCTCTAATACAACACGCTTATAATTTCCAGATTGCACAGCCTCCAGAACAGTTTCCAGAGACGGTTCTGCCTCCACTGTGCCAATGAAATAATTTTCATAGCCGTCTGCAATTAATAAATTCTGCATTTTTTCATAAACAGCATTAGAATCCGCTTCTGTACCATGACCCATAAAGCAAATTGCTGTTTCACCATCGTCATATTCTGAAGTCCAATTCACAATAGCTTGTTCTACTTTTTTGAAATCTTCGTCACTTGTTAATAAAGGCTCACCAAAAGCAATATGTTCAAATGCGTCAGCATATTGTGCCACTTGGTCAATTAATTCCTGATATTCATAGCCATTCATTAAATGCGTTGGCTGAATGACAAGATTTTTCACTTGATTATCACAAGCTCTCTGCAATGCCGTTTCCACATTGTCAATTAAAATATTGTCACGTTTCTGCACATGACGAATAATAATATCAGCCGTAAATCCTCGTCTGATTTCATAATCAGAAAATTGATTATCAATTTCTTCTTCAATTGCCCCAATTGTCAGACGGCGATTATCATTGAAACTTGTCCCAAAGCTGATAACTAAAATTTCATTATCGCCGATATTATCTTGATTTCTAATATTATCCAAAGAAGCATCTCCAGTATGATAATTTTCTTCTTCGTCTTCATTTTCAGACTCAGTATTTGTTTCAGAATCTGTTTCTAATTCTGTTTCTGGCACTTCTTGTTGTGTTGGCGATTCTGTAGGAACGTCAGTTTCAGCATTTGTGGAAATATTATTTTCCACATCTGAAATACTTTCTTCTGGTTTATCCGCACAGCCTGTTAATAGCAATACAGACAGACCAATCATAAATGCAAGTAATTTTTTCATAACTTCAACCTTTCTGTTTCAGAAAACAAAAAAGGCACGAAAAAATTTTTATTTCCGGTACAATCAAAATCTCGTGACCTGAAATTATCATTATAATTTCCGTACCAGCAAAACGGCAGGTTTCCTGACTGATGCATCTTCATGAAACAATAAAGCCTTCCCAGTAACAATACCAGTGACTTCACGCAGATTTCTCTTTGCAAAAAATTGTTTCACTCCACAATCACAGTGACGAGTTCGTACAGGACTTACACCTGTTTCCCTTTTACCTTTCGACATTGCAAAATATTCTGCAACCGAAAGCACCGTTTGCTTTATTCAGTTTTCAAAATTCAAATGATTTATTTATGCTAGCTAACATGATTTTATTATAGCAGTAATTTCAACAAAATGCAAGTATTTTTTTTATTTTACATAAAATTATACAGAATCAGCAATTTAT
>CAMWUF010000217.1 GCA_947177375.1 uncultured Ruminococcus sp. | reverse complement strand
GCTCACAAGTTCCGCATAAACAAAATATCCTGAAAAAATCTGATTTTCGCCGATTTGTAAATTTTTTTCTATACTATCATGATTAATTTTCTGCAAAAATAATACATTCTGGCTTACACGGGCAAGCACTTGATTTCTGACGATTTCTGCTTGTCCGCCACGGGATAATAATTTCTGAATTAAAATAATATTCTGATAGCTTGCTGTTATCTGATTTTCCTGTAAATATAATCCTATGCATCTTCTTTGTAAAGCAGGGTGGAAAGCCTGTAAATTTTTTAAGCAATTATCAGATTGCCTGACTTGTAAATAAGCTGATTTTGCAGAAATTTCTAAAAAATCTTCTTCTTGTCTTAGAATATCTGCAATCATACAAGCAGATTTTTCAGTATTTTTTGTAAGCTTATTAAACAAAGGCACAATATGATGTCTGATAAAATTACGGCTATAATCATCTTGTAAATTACTAGAATCCGTGATAAAATTAATATTTTTCTCCTGTAAAAATAATTCAATTTCTTTTCGGCTGACTTGCAACAGCGGACGAATATAAATATCACGTCTGGGAGGAATCCCACACAAGCCTTTTAAACCAGTTCCTCTGGCAAGCCGAAAAATCAGAGTTTCTAAATTATCTGACGCAGTATGTGCAGTTGCAACAAGACCTTGTTTATATTTCTCAAAAACCTGATAACGACAATCTCTGGCAGCAGTTTCCAGAGAACATTTTTTTTGCTTCTGATAAGCATAAACATCAACAGAAATCACTTGCAAATCAACTTGATATTTCTGACAAAAATCTTTGCAGAAATTTTCATCATGCAAACTCTCTGCACCTCTTAAATGATGTTGTACATGTAACGCTGAAATATGCAGATTTAATTTTTTTTGCCAATGCAATAAGCATAATAATAAACAAATACTGTCTGCACCGCCAGAAAGTGCCACTGTAACAGGCATATTCTGAATTTTTTCCTGCAATAAAAACTGATAAACTGCATCATAAG
The DNA here is from genome assembly GCA_947177375.1 of uncultured Ruminococcus sp. Classification (GTDB taxonomy): domain Bacteria; phylum Bacillota; class Clostridia; order Oscillospirales; family Ruminococcaceae; genus UBA3855. Next base: position 2,261 of record CAMWUF010000217.1, on the reverse strand, counting down.
GCTTATGGCATAACATTTGGATTCCCCATTTCAGAAAATCTTGTAAATTGTCCGTCCCAGATTAACTCTATTGTTCCTGTCTCTCCGTGACGATTTTTGGCAATAATACATTCTGCAACATTTGGTTTTTCTGTGTCTTTGTGATAATAAGCATCTCTGTAAAGAAACATAACAATATCTGCATCTTGTTCAATTGCACCTGAATCACGCAAATCTGATAATAATGGTCTTTTATCCGTACGACTTTCAGGGCCTCTTGAAAGCTGTGATAATAATAATACAGGCACTTCTAATTCTTTTGCCATAATTTTCAATTGTCTTGTAATTTCGCCCACAATCTGGACTTTATTTTCTGTTCGCATCGTAGAAGAAATTAATCCGAGATAATCAATAATCACTAAGCTTAAATTTTTCATTCTACGCAATTTTGCTTTCATTTGTGGCACAGTAATTCCGCCTGTGTCATCAATATAAACTGGCATATTCGAGAGATAATTTGTCCCTATTGCTAATCTTGTCCACTCATTGCCAACAATTCTGCCATTGCGAAGTTTATTAGAATCTACCTGTGCGGCACTGGAAAGAAATCTTGTTGCCAATTGTTCTTTTGACATTTCCAGTGAAAAAATACAAACTTCTTTATCTGGATTTGTTTTTGCAACATTCTGAGCAATATTTAAAGCAAAAGCTGTTTTTCCCATTGCAGGACGTGCAGCAACCAGAATTAAATCTGATTTGTTTAACCCTGAAATCACAGTATCTAAATGCGGAAATCCAGAATGAATGCCTAAATATTGTTCCCTGTCTGGACCTGCAATATGACCAATATGAATATATGCCTCTGTGATAATTTCTTTTAATGGCGTTAATCCGCCAATATTACGATTTTGTCGAATATTAAAAATATTTTGCTCAACTGCATCTAATAATACCTGTGCATCTATTTCACCCTCTTGAATTGCATTCAGTGTTTCCCGACAGGTTTCCGCTAACATACGGACATAATATCTATTGACAACAATTTTGCAATAGCTTTTTATATTAGCAATAGAAGGCACACTTTCTGCAATATTTGCCAGATAGGTTCTGCCGTCTGAAGCTGTTTCAAACACATGTGCAGAAACGGCTTCATTTAAAACTGTAATAATATCAATATGACTGCCAGAACCTAACATTTGTACGAAAATTTTAAATAATTTCTGATGTTGTTCAATATAAAAACATTCTGGTTTGACACGTTCCATGACAATTTCCATTACATCAGGATTAATTAAAATTCCTCCTAAAATCGTCTGTTCTGCTTCCAGACTATACGGCATTGCCAAATCACTAAAATCAAGCATTAATATCCCCCTTCATCAAACATTTCATCTTTTGCCAGATACAGCCCTAACAAAATATCTTTATATTTTTTGATTGCTTTTTCTAAATTAAAATAAATTTTTTTTCGCATTCCAAGCGACATTTTTTGTTTGTTCTGCTCCAGTAAATCAAGCATATTACGCCTTACCTCATAATTGCCTTTATATAGCAAATTATCTATTTTTTCTAAATATTCCGCACATTCTAAATCTTGCAATGCATAAACAAGTGTGCCAATATAACTGGATTCCGCTTCTTTTTGGATTAAATCAATTATTACTGGCACTGCTTCATTGCATTTTAATTCCGCAAGAACTAAAACAACTGTATTTCTTTTCAGATTATCTTCAGGCATTTGATATTTACTTAATTTATCAATAAAATATTGCATGAATTCCTGTTGTTCCTGAACAGATAATTTTTTAAAATAAGCAATTAATTCTTCTATTTTATCATTACTTATATAATTATCAATTCTTTTTATATCCATGATGACAAAAGCAAATTCTCCTTTTCCTTGAAAAAGGCGGAAGGATACACCAACCGCCAATTATTTTTTTTTATGCCTCTACTACTTCAATAGCAATATTCGCAGAAATTCCAGTATATAATTTAATTTCTGCACTGAAACTGCCAAATGCTTTTATATCAGATTTTAAAATAATTTTTTTCTTATCAACTTTGCATTGATATTGCTTTTCAATTTCCTGTGCAACCTGTGCAGACGTAACAGAACCAAATAATCTGCCGCCTGTACCAGCTTTTGCAGAAATGATAATTTTTTTATTATCTAATTTATTTTTTAATTCTTCTGCATTTTGTTTTTCAACATCTTTTTTATGCTGTGCAGACGCCTGCTGACCTTGTAATTTATTTAAATTTTCTGGTGTTGCCTCTAC
>CAMWUF010000216.1 GCA_947177375.1 uncultured Ruminococcus sp. | reverse complement strand
TTTTAATATTTTGCAAATATCTAAATTGGCATAGGATTCTATGCAGAGGAATTCTGCATGGAATCTTTTTTGTTTGACAGATTTTTAACAAAGTTCATAGTGTATTTCACTAAAAGACAGTTGTCCGTTTACAGCATATTTTACAAAATAAAGCTGATTCTAAAAAGAATCGTGCAGAATCACTTGACTTGTTATGGAAAAAATAGTATAATAGTTATTGTTGAGTTTGGAATAAAAATAATATCCAGACAAAAAGCTTAAATTTATGAATTTGGAGGTTCAAGCCAATGAGCAGAGTTTACAATTTTAGTGCAGGTCCTGCTGTATTACCAGAAGAAGTTCTGAAAGAAGCAGCAGAGGAAATGCTGGATTATCAAGGCACTGGCATGTCTGTTATGGAGATGTCACACCGTTCTAAAGCATTTGACCAGATTATCAAGGACGCAGAACAGGATTTGAGAGATTTAATGGGTATTCCAGATAATTATAAAGTCATGTTCTTACAGGGCGGTGCTTCTCAGCAATTTGCTGCTATCCCAATGAACTTGATGAAAAAAGGCAAAGCAGGTTATATTATTACTGGTCAGTGGGCTAAAAAAGCATATCAGGAAGCTAAAAAATATGGCGAAGCTGTAGAACTTGCTTCTTCTGCTGATAAGACGTTTTCTTATATTCCTGATTGTTCTGATTTGCCAATCACAGAAGATATGGATTATGTTTATATTTGCCAGAATAACACTATCTATGGTACAGTTTATAAAGAATTGCCAAATACAAAAGGCGTTGAATTAGTAGCAGATGTATCTTCCTGCTTCTTGTCTGAACCAGTTGACGTGAAAAAATATGGCGTGATTTATGGCGGTGTTCAGAAAAACGTTGGCCCTGCTGGTGTTGTAATCGTGATTGCAAGAGAAGATTTAATTCCAGAAACACCTGCTGTTGAAAATACACCTACTATGTTAAATTGGAAAACACAGGCAGACGCACAGTCATTGTATAATACACCACCTTGCTATGGTATTTATATTTGTGGCAAAGTGTTTAAATGGCTCAAGAAAATGGGCGGTCTGGAAGCAATGAAAGCTTTGAATGAGAAAAAAGCAAAAGTTTTATATGATTTCTTAGATGAAAGCGAATTATTCAAAGGCACTGTTGAGGCAAAAGACCGTTCTTTGATGAATGTGCCATTTGTAACAGGTAATCCAGAATTAGATGCAAAATTTGTTGCAGAAGCGAAAAAAGCTGGTTTTGAAAATCTCAAAGGTCACAGAACTGTTGGCGGTATGAGAGCATCTATTTATAATGCAATGCCAGTTGAAGGCGTTGAAAAGCTGGTAGAATTCATGAAGAAATTTGAGGCTGAAAATAAGTAAGCAATTTACAGGAGGACGATTCCCATGTATAATATTTTAACACTGAATAAAATTGCCACATGTGGTACTGATTTGTTTGATAAAGCAAATTATACTGTTGGCAGTGAAGTTGAGAATCCAACTGGAATTTTAGTTCGTTCTGCAAAAATGCATGATATGGAATTGAATGCTGATTTATTAGCAATCGGTCGTGCTGGTGCAGGAACAAATAATATTCCTGTTGAAAAATGTGCAGAACAAGGTATTGTTGTATTTAATTCTCCTGGAGCAAATGCAAATGCTGTAAAAGAATTAGTGTTAGCAGGTTTGTTCTTAGCGTCCCGTAAAGTCACTAAGGCTGTACAATGGGCAAGTGATTTACAAGATACTGAAAATGCAAATGTTGCTGCACAAGTTGAAAAAGGTAAAAGTCAATTTGGTGGTATTGAAGTATTAGGCAAAACACTTGGTATTATTGGCTTAGGTGCAATTGGTAAAAAAGTTGCACAGGCAGCAACTGCTTTAGGCATGACTGTTGTCGGAACTGACCCATTCTTGAGCGAAGAATCTGCAAAAGAAATTTCTGATTTCTGCAAAGTTGTTGCAACAAAAGAAGAAGTTTATGCAGTAGCTGATTATATTTCTTTGCATGTGCCTTGCAATGCTGATACAAAGGGCTTTGTCAATGCAGAAGTTATCGCACAAATGAAAGATAATGTTAGAATCCTGAATTTTGCAAGAGCTGAATTAGTGAATGACGCTGATTTGAAATCTGCTTTGGAATCTGGCAAAGTTGCTTGCTATGTAACAGATTTCCCAAATGCTGATACTGTAAATGTTGATGGCATTGTTGCAATTCCGCATTTAGGTGCATCTACAGAAGAATCTGAAGATAATTGTGCAATTATGGCTTCTAATGAATTAATTGACTATATCGAAAATGGTAATATTAAAAATTCTGTGAATTATCCAAATGTTAGTTTAGATGTGGCTGGCAGAAAAGTAACTGTTTTGCATAAAGCTGATGCAGATTTATCTAGCATTGTTGCTGATGCAAAAGCTACTGGTGTGAAAAAAGATTTTGGTTATACAATTCTGGCTGGTGATGTTGATGCAGAGGCTGTAAAGGCAATTGCTGGTGTCATTCGTGTCAGAGTGATTGATTAAGATTTTTTAACTTGAAAAATAAAAAAACTCCTGTCTTTGCAAGATGGGAGTTTTTTATTTTAAATTTTTAGTTTTCAACATTTGCACTGTGGAATGTTGAAAATTATTTTATAAGGAGAATTTACTATGATTTGTTATGTCATGTCTGATATTCATGGCAGTATTTCTGCATTTGAAGAAGCATTAGAGCTTGTGCTTGATGATTTAGAAAATCCAGATGTAAAATTAATTTTGTTAGGAGATTATGTGCATGGTGATGAGGATAATTATGCTGTGTTAGATAGAATTATTGCTTTGCAACATAAATATTCTCCAGATAAAGTCATTGCTTTGCTTGGCAATCATGAAGAAATGGTTTGTAATGGTAACTGGTCGATTAATGGCTATGGTTTTAGTGATGAAACAGATGATAAATATATTAACTGGATGAGTAGACTTCCAAGATATTATGTATTAGGCAAGACGATATTTGTGCATGCAGGGATTGACGAAGAAGCAGGAGAATTCTGGGAATATGAAACAGATGATTTTACTTTTACAGAAAAATATCCTGCTGAAACAGGTTTTTTCTGTGAAGATTATAAAATTATTGCTGGTCATGTAGGAACTTGTGAAATATCAGGTGATGCTAGGTTTCATGGAATATATTATGACGGACAATCGCATTATTATCTTGATTCCAGTGTGCTAGAAAGTGGTTTTTTGAATCTATTAAAAATAGATATAGAAAATCAGAAATATTATGAAGTCACACAATATGGTG
>CAMWUF010000215.1 GCA_947177375.1 uncultured Ruminococcus sp. | reverse complement strand
ATTCATAATAAAAATCAGATTTTTTTATCATAATCTTAAATAATCCTTTCTGTTTTAAAAAAATTTTAAAAATTTTCTTGACAAATGCGTCAAGACATGTTATGATAGTAATTAGGATAGAGGTGCGGTTGCGATGAGTAACAGTTTTGAGAGTGCTTGACTCTGTGAAAAACTGCGAAAGGCAAAACTGCCGAAGAATTAGAACAGAAGCAATTTTAATTCTGGTGCTGTATTAAATAAATACTGCACTGTCATCATGTGTGATGGGGAGCTATCGGCAATGTGATTAGCCTATAATTCTATTATAACGCATGATGAACCAGTTTGCAACTGGTTTTTTATATTTTTTAAAAATTTTTTCCAGCATGTTTATATCCGACATGGTTGGAAGTAAGGAGTAATTTTATGAAACAATACAATGTAGGTATTTTAGGTGCGACTGGCATGGTTGGTCAGCGTTTTGCAACACTATTAGCAGAACACCCATGGTTTACAGTAAAAGTTCTTGCAGCATCTCCCAGAAGTGCAGGCAAAACATATGAAGAAGCTGTTGGCAATCGTTGGGCAATGCCTGTTCCTATGCCTGAAAATTTAAAAAACATGGTTGTTCGTGATTTGAATGCTGAAATGGATTCTATTGTTGCAGATGTTGATTTTGTATTCTGTGCAGTTGACATGAAAAAAGATGAAATTAAAGCGTTAGAAGAACGCTATGCAAAAGCAGAATGCCCTGTGATTTCTAATAACTCTGCACATCGTTTTACACCTGATGTACCAATGGTTGTGCCAGAAATTAATCCAGAACATCTGGAAATTATTAAAGCACAAAGAGAACGTCTTGGCACAAAAAAAGGCTTTATTGCTGTAAAATCTAATTGCTCTATTCAGAGCTATGTACCAGCACTGCACCCATTGCAGAAATTCGGTCTGAAAAATGTTCTGGCTTGTACCTATCAAGCAATTTCTGGTGCAGGTAAAACATTTGAAACATGGCCAGAAATGAATGATAATTTAATTCCATTCATTGGTGGTGAAGAAGAAAAATCCGAACAAGAGCCTTTAAAAGTATGGGGAAAAATTGAAGGAAATCAAATTGTAAAAGCAACTGCTCCATGTATTACAACACAGTGCTTGCGTGTACCTGTTTCTGATGGTCATACAGCAGCTGTATTTGTATCTTTTGAGAATAAGCCCTCTAAAGAAGAAATTTTAGAACTTTGGGAAAATTTCAAAGGTGAACCACAAGAATTAGATTTGCCATCTGCACCTAAGAAATTTATTCATTATTTCACAGAAGATAACAGACCACAGGCAAATCTTGACCGTAATTTAGAAAAAGGCATGGCTGTTTCTGTTGGTCGTCTGCGTGAAGATACCCAATATGATTATAAATTTGTTTGCCTGTCTCATAATACACTGAGAGGTGCAGCTGGTGGCGGTGTATTGCTTGCTGAACTCTTAGCCGCAAAGGGCTATTTTGATTGATTTAATTTAATATCAATCTCTCATTACAGGAGGATTTTTTACATGAAAAATACAATTTTTACTGGTGCAGCAGTTGCTATTACTACACCGTTTAATTTAGATGGTTCTATTAATTATGAAGGTCTTGGCAAAAATATTGATTATCAGATTGATAATAATACAGATGCAATTGTTATCTGCGGTACAACTGGTGAATCTTCTACCATGACAGAAGAAGAACATTTAGATTGCATTAAATTTGCCATTGATTATACCAATCATAGAGTGCCTGTCATTGCAGGTACGGGCAGTAATGACACCCGTTGTGCAATTGAATTATCTGTAGAAGCACAAAAACTTGGTGCAGATGGCTTATTATTAGTAACGCCTTATTATAATAAAACTACACAAGCAGGATTGTTAAATCATTTTACGATTATTGCAAACAGCGTAAATATTCCGATTATTTTATATAATATTCCTGGAAGAACAGGCTTAAATATTTCTGTAGAAACAGCAGAAAAATTAGCACATCATAAAAATATTGTTGCTATGAAAGAAGCGTCTGGTAATATTAGTTATACAGCTCAAATTGCAGCAACATGTGGTGATTTAATTGATATTTACAGTGGCAATGATGATATGATTGTACCAATTATGTCCTTGGGCGGAAAAGGTGTTATTTCTGTATTGTCTAATATTCTGCCAAAAGAAACACATGAAATTGCACAGCTTTGCTTGGATAATAATTTTCAGAAAGCAGGCGAATTGCAATTAAAATATCTGGAATTAATTAATTCATTATTCTGTGAAGTGAATCCAATTCCAGTAAAAGAAGCTATGAATCGTCTGGGCATGCCTGCTGGAGATTGCAGAATGCCTCTTACAAAAATGAGTGCTGACAATGTAGCTAGATTATTATCTGCAATGCAGAATGTCGGATTACCTGTTTCTGTTGTAGATTAATATTAATTTTTACTTGAGGTGGAAAAAAATGGAACAAAAACAAGTGAAAATTTTAATCAGTGGTGCGTCTGGAAAAATGGGGCATGCTGTTGCAACAGCAATTTCTAAACGCAATGATTGCATTGTAAGTGCAGGTGTTGATTTACATACAGAAAAATATGCTGATTTTGAAATTTATCAAAATTTTTCTGATGTGCCTGAAAAACCAGATGTTATTATTGATTTTTCAAATCCAGCTATTTTAGATGATTTATTAAATTATTGTCTTGTCAATGGCGTACCTTGTGTACTTGCTACAACAGGCTACAGTGAAGAACAAATTGCAAAAATTCAAAAAACGGCAGTGTCTATTCCTGTGTTCTTCTCGTTTAATATGTCACTGGGTATTAATTTACTGGTTCAGCTTGCAAAAAAAGCAACCGCAATTTTAGGCGGTCAATTTGATATTGAAATTGTTGAAAAACATCATAATCAGAAAATTGATGCTCCAAGTGGAACAGCTTTAATGCTTGCTGATGCAATTAATAGCACACTGGATAATTCTTGTCATTATGTTTATGACAGACACTCTAAGCGTCAAAAACGTCAAAAAACTGAAATTGGTATCCATGCGATTCGTGGTGGAACTATCGTTGGCGAACATGATATTATTTTTGCAGGACATGACGAAGTGATTACATTATCACATAGTGCCAATTCCAAAGAAGTATTTGCAGTCGGTGCGGTAAATGCAGCTGTATTTCTGGCTGACCAAAAAGCAGGTATCTATGACATGAGTGACCTCATGAAAAATTTATAATGAAATTTTAACAGACGGTATTGAAATTTGATACCGTCTGTTATTTGTTATTTGATGTCTTTTTGGT
>CAMWUF010000214.1 GCA_947177375.1 uncultured Ruminococcus sp. | reverse complement strand
AATCATAATCTAATATATCTGTAATTTTGACTTGTACATATTCGCCAATTTGTAATTTTTTTTCAGAACTGAAAAATATTTTTCCGTCAATATCAGGTGCATCAGCTTCTGTTCTGCCAAAATAACATTCTGCCCACTTGTCAAAACCTTCTACAACAGCTGTTTTTATTTTGCCCAATTGTAACGCATTATATTCCGCACTGATTTCCGCTTGTTGTTCCATTAAAATATCAGCTCTTTGATTTTTCATTTCTTCGTCAATTTGATTCTCAAATTCAGCAGCTTTTGTTCCTTCTTCCTGAGAATACGCAAAACAGCCTAATCTGGTAAATTTCATATCTTTCACAAACTGTGATAATTCTTCAAATTGTACTTCTGATTCCCCAGGAAAACCTGTAATTAGCGTTGTTCTTAGCACAATATCAGGCATTGTTTCTCTTAGTTTTGTGATTAAATTTACAATTTGTGCATGACTGCTATTTCGATTCATGCGTTTTAAAATTTCATCATTGCAATGCTGAATTGGCATATCAATATATTTTACAATTTTTTTCTCTCTTGCCATAACTGCAATTAATTCATCTGTAATTCGTTCAGGATAGCAATATAAAACACGAATCCATTTTAATTTTTCTATTTTACATAATTTTTCAAGCAATTCAGGCAGACAGGCTTTGCCATATAAATCTTCACCATATCTTGTAGTATCCTGTGCGATAATATTTAACTCAGTCACACCATAATCAGCTAATTTTTTTGCTTCCTGCAATAAATCTTCCATAGGCACACTGCGATATTTTCCACGAATCATAGGAATTGCACAATAAGTACAACAATTAGAACAGCCCTCTGCAATTTTCAAATATGAAAAAAAGGGCAAAGTAGAAATAATTCTTTCCCCAACTAATTCAGCATTTAATTTAGACGAAAATTTAATCACTTTTTCGCCTTTTAAAACTTCGTCCAGTACTGCAATAATATCTTTATTTTCACCAATGCCAATAATTGCATCAGCTTCTGGAAATTCTTCTGCCATTTGTTCCTGATAGCGTTCTGCTAAGCAACCAGTAATAATTAATTTTTTAATTTTACCTTCTTCTTTGAGTTTGCCAATTTCTAAAATAGTTTCAATTGCTTCTTCTTTAGCAGATTGAATAAATCCGCAAGTATTCACAACTGCAATATCTGAATCGCCAAATTCGGTCACTAATTCATAGCCATGTGTTCTTAATTTATATAAAATTCTTTCAGAATCCACTAAATTTTTATTACAGCCTAACGACACAACACCAACTTTAATACTCATAAAACTGATTCCTCATCTTCCTGATTTGCAAAATAATCTTCGATTGCATATTTAATACTTGTAATATCATAACCAAGTCTTGCCATACCCGCAATGACTTTATTTCTTGTTTTAAAATCCTGTTCATCTTGTAAGATTCTTCCATATTTTTTGACTAATACAGCATAAACATTCTCCTGTGCAAATGCTTCCTGTTCTGCTAAAAATTCCTGAATTAAATCTTTTGCAAGCCCTTTTTTCAGCATTTCTTGTTTGGCTCTATAAATGCCATAGCCTTTTTTCTGGACTAAATATTCCGCATAACGTTCTGCATATCTTCTGTCATTAATTAAATTAATTTTAACTAGCTTTTCCAGAATACTTTTACAAAGCAAGTCATCTTGATAAGAAATCATTAATTTCTGATATAGCATCTGATACGAATAATCTCTGTCATTTAGCAAATAGCAAGCCCTTTGATAAGCACGGCGAAATCTGGATTTTTTATGCAAATCTTCTAATAAAGCAATTGCATAATTTTCACCCTCATGTAAATCATAAAATTGCAACAGTTCGCCGTCTATTTCATAGACGGCATCTGTTACATGAACTTCATAATATGATTTTTGTTTGATAATTTTATTAATTTTCGTCATCATAAATTATATAAATTATTCAGTCGGTTCAAATTCTTCAAAATCATCATCAGCGTCAATATCAATATTGGCATTTGCACCTGTTTCAGAGTTTATATCTATAGCACTAGATTCTATCACAGGATTTTTTACAACAGAATCGTCTTCTGATTCTTCTGATTCACGCATTTTTTGCAGAATTTTCTCCTCAACTTCCTTTCTGAATGCTTCGTTATCTGCTAATTGCTGTTTGATATTATCACGACCCTGCCCAAGTTTCTGACCGTTATAGCTGAACCAAGAACCGCTTTTTTGAATCACATCAAATTCAACAGCCAAGTCCATAATTTCACCAGTTCTGGAAATTCCCTTGCCATAGATATTATCAAATTCACATTCTCTGAATGGCGGAGCAACTTTATTTTTCACAATTTTGACTTTCATGCGGTTACCAATTGGCATACCATTTTCTTTAATCACTTCGCCTTTTCTGACGTCCATACGAATCGTTGCATAGAATTTCAAAGCTCTTCCGCCTGGAGTTGTTTCAGGATTGCCATATAACACACCGATTTTTTCACGAATCTGATTAATAAAAATGGCAACACAACCTGTTTTAGAAACAATAGACGTCAATTTACGCATAGCCTGTGACATTAATCTAGCTAACTGTCCGACATGATTATCGCCCATTTCGCCATCAATTTCGGCTTTTGTCGTCATAGCCGCAACAGAATCTATAACAATTACATCAATTGCACCAGAACGCACAAGCGATTCTGCAATTTCAAGTGCCTGTTCCCCACTGTCAGGCTGAGAAACTAATAAATTATCAATATTGACACCTAATGCTTTTGCATATTTAGGGTCAAGTGCATGTTCCACATCAATAAATGCAGCTTCACCGCCCATTTTTTGTGCTTCTGCAATGACATGCAATGCAACAGTTGTTTTACCAGAACTTTCAGGGCCATATAATTCAATAATACGACCTCTTGGCACACCGCCAACACCTAAAGCCAAATCCAATGTCATAGACCCTGTTGGAATGACTTCCACGTCCATTTTGCCTTGCTGCCCAAGACGCATAACAGCCCCTTGTCCATACTGTTTTTCAATCATTTTGAGAGCATGTTCCAATGCTGCTTTTTTTTCTTCTGAAGTCGCAGGCAACTGATACATTCCAGTTGCTTTTTTTTCTGCTTTTGCTTTCGCTTTTGTTGCCATAACCAATAACCTCCAATAAATCATAAAACTATCTATCAAGAAACTATTTCTAGTTTATCTTGCAAAAAATAAAATTTTAAATCCTAATACAACTCTGTTTCAGTTTTCTAAATCCTGAATCACTTGTATATTTTTAAAATCATTTATTTTTAAAAT
>CAMWUF010000213.1 GCA_947177375.1 uncultured Ruminococcus sp. | reverse complement strand
GATGATTATCGGGTAAAATAATTGATAATTATTACAAAAATTGCAAAAATACTTTTATGTTAAATTAAAATATGCTATAATAGAAATTAATCAGGATAAAATTTAGGCTCAAGTATATCAAAAAGATATTTTGCAGGGATACTTGTAAAATACCAGAACGTACAGTGTAATAAACAAATTTGTCCGTGAAAATTCATAGGAAGATGACTATAATCCCAGACATTCCAGTTTAAATATAAATTTACTACCACTCCAACGGCAAGTTCATAAGAAGTAATAATAAATGCACCAAGTAAATATAATAATTGCTTTGGCATTGGTGGAGCATTTCTGAATAAAATGCACATGGTTGTGAAAACAGCTCCCCCTGTTAAGGTCATTGTCCAATGTGTATAGCCTCTTGCTAAAATTTCTATCAGTGCATAAAGAAAATATCCCATTAAGAACGGAATTGTAATTTTTGCAATTTTCAAACTACCATCTTCTTCCTGTATTAATATTTAATAATTATAATTAGTTTTTCCCAAAAACGAAAATATTATGCAGTGAATTAAGATTTATGATTCAGCATTTTTTGAAAAATTATGTGCAAAATTATCTTGTGTGCATCTTGCAGGATAGTGAATAGATAAAAAACTAAGATTAAGGAGTAATTACATGAGAAAAAGTGGTATTTTGTTGCATATTTCCAGTTTGCCATCAAAATATGGGATTGGCAGAATGGGAAAATCAGCATATGATTTTGTGGATTTTTTGCAAATAAGCGAAACAGCTTATTGGCAGATTTTGCCCTTGTCGCCAACAAGTTATGGTGATTCGCCGTATCAGTCGTTTTCTGTTTATGCAGGAAATCCGTATTTTATTGATTTTGAAATGCTAGAGCAAATCGGCTTGCTGGAGCATGAAGATTATGCTTCTATGCTTTGGCAAAGAAACGCAGATATAATAGATTATGAATTATTATATAGAAATAATATTACAGTGTTACGCCGTGCTTTTACAAGATTTAAGAAAAAACGCATGCGTGGTTATACAGCATTTAAAAATGCCAATAAGCATTGGCTTCCAGAATATGCATTGTTTATGGCTTTAAAAGCCTCTCATGACGGCAAGCCTTGGTATGAATGGGAAACTGAACTTGCTATGCGTGAGAAAAATGCCATTGAAAATGCGAAAAAAACTCTTGCTGATGAAATAGAATTATATTGCTTTATTCAGTTTCTGTTTTCACAGCAATGGAATAGTTTAAAAAAATATGCAAATCAACATCAAGTTGAAATTATTGGTGATATGCCAATTTATGTTGCTTATGACAGTGCAGATGTTTGGGCATCACCAGAATTATTTGCTTTAGATGAAAATAAAAAGCCAATTGAAGTTGCTGGTTGTCCACCTGACCCATTTTCACCGACAGGGCAGTTATGGGGAAATCCGCTTTATGATTGGGAGTATCACAGAAAAAATAATTATGACTGGTGGACTTCCAGATTAAAATTTGCTGCAAGTCTTTATGATGTGATACGCATTGACCATTTCAGAGGCTTTGAAAGTTATTATACAATTCCTTATGGCAATCAAAATGCTATCAAAGGCAAATGGCGAAAAGGCCCTAATAAAAAATTATTCCAGACTGTAGAAAGAGAATTAGGCAATTTAAATATTATTGCAGAAGATTTGGGATTTATTACGCCTGCTGTCAGAAATATGCTGAAAGCTCTGCAATATCCAGGCATGAAAGTATTGCAATTCGGTTTTGATAGTGATACTGAAAATGAACATTTGCCACATAATTTCAGTTCTTCAAAATGCGTTGTCTATACTGGCACACATGATAATCAGACTTTAAAAGGCTGGCTGGAAGATTCTAGTAAAAATACTGTGAAATATGCTAAAAAATATTTTCGTGTCAAGAAAAAATCTGAAATTCCAGATGCTATGATTGCTTGTGCATGGCAAAGTATCGCAGAATTAGCCGTTGCACAAATGCAGGATTTCTTGCATGAAGGAAAATCAGGACGTATGAATACACCATCTGTATTAGGCGGAAATTGGCAGTATAGAACTTGTGAGGAAGATTTTTCAGCAGAACTTGCAAAACAAATTCGTAAATTAAACAGAATTTATGGCAGAGCTGTAAAATTTAAGAAAAAAGAAACGAAAAAAGAAATAAAAAAAGAAATATCTGTCAAGAATACTGAGACAGAAAAAAATATTGATAGTGAGGAGAAGAAATAATCATGATGCAGTACACACAAGAAACATTCAAGAAATATTTAGAGGGTGTTTTGACAAAACCTGCAAACGAAACGACACCACAGGAACTTCATCAAGCAATTGGTGAAATGGTTATGCAATTAATGACCGAAGATTGGGAAGATAGCCGTCTGGCTCATAGAAATACCAGACATGCATGCTATTTGTCAATGGAATTTCTCATGGGCAGAAGTATTTATAATAATCTGCTTTGTCTGGGTATCTATGACGAAGTGGAAAAAGCTTTAAATCAAATGGGGACTTCTTTAAGTAAATTAGAAGAAATTGAAGACGCTGCTTTAGGAAATGGCGGATTGGGCAGACTTGCTGCATGTTTTTTGGACAGTGCTGCGACACTGAATTTGCCATTAGACGGCTATGGCATTAGATATAAATATGGCTTATTTAAGCAAGAAATTAAAGACGGTTTTCAAAATGAAACTGCGGACGACTGGACAAAATATGGTGATGCCTGGTCTGTTCGCCGTGAGGAAGATACTGTATTAGTAAAATATCAGAATCAGACTGTAAAAGCTGTGCCTTATGATATGCCGATTATTGGCTATGGGACGAAAAATATTGGCACTTTGCGTTTATGGCAGGCTGAGCCATTACAAGAATTTGATTTTCATATTTTTAATTCGCAAAATTATCTTGGTGCTTGTGCTGAAAAAATTTATGCAGAAGATATTTCCAGATGTTTATATCCTAATGATGATACCAACGAAGGCAAAAAACTTAGATTAAAACAGCAATATTTCTTCTGTTCTGCGTCTCTACAGGATTTACTGAAAAAACATTTTGAAGATTATGGAAGTTATGATAATATCGCTGATGTTCTGACAGTGCAGTTAAACGACACACACCCTGTTATTTCTATTCCAGAATTTATTAGATTATTAATGAATCAGGGGATTAAATTTGAAACTGCTGTTGACATGGCAAAAAAAGTATTCAGATATACAAATCATACAATTATGGCAGAAGCCCTTGAAAAATGGTATGCACCATTAATTCAGGAATTATTGCCTGAAATTTATCAGATTATTATC
>CAMWUF010000212.1 GCA_947177375.1 uncultured Ruminococcus sp. | reverse complement strand
TTACGTTAAAAGTCTGTCTGTCGGCAGTATAATCTTTTGTTGCAGTTGTTGTCACAGCGACTCTGTAAGTATAAGCACCTGCTGGCAATTTGTCAAATTCGATATATTTATCAAGATTTTTCAAATCATAAGAAGTTGCATTTGGTGCAACAGATTTGCTGGTTGCAAGCTTATTATTTGCATCATAGACAGCTACCGTAATTGCTTTAATCGTGCTATCAGAAGTAACAGTACCTCTTACAGGAATGCCTTTGCCTTTTGCAATTGTTTCAGGAATGCTTGTCCCATTTGTTAAACTAATTCCCTTTGCATTGGAACTAACTGTATTAGAATTACTGCTTGTTGCGTTTCCAACTGTAAATTGCTTATTGACAATAACATAATTTTCATTTGCAGCATTTGTTGCAAATACTAAATAATTATAAGTACCGTCTGTAAGTTTATTAAATTCTACATAATTATCAAGTTTATTAATATTATAAGTTTTTGCATTTGGAACAGCAGTTTTACCAGTAATTAATTTCTTGTCGCTGTCATAAATACCAACTGTCAAAGAAGTAATATTAGAACTTGCAGAAGAAACTGTGCCTTTTACAGTAACAGCACTGCCCTTTTTGATGCTGTCTGGAATGTTAGAACCATTTGCAATTGTTAATAAATCATTTGCACTTGCCTGTGTACCAACAGTAAATGCCTGATTTACCAAAGCATAATCTTTGTTAGCAGAATTGCTAGCAATTACTTTATAAGTGTAACTGCCTTCCGCAAGCTTGTTGAATAAAATATCTTTGTCAACTTTGTTCAGATTATAAGTTTTTGCATTTGGTGTAACAGTTTTACCAGTTGCCATTTGACCGTTTTGGTCATAGACACCAACTGTTAAAGAAGTAATATTTGAACTGGAAGAAGCAACTGTACCCTTAACAGAAACACTTTGTCCTTTTGCAATATTAGATGGAACTGTTGTGCCATTGGCAATTGCCATGACATCACTAGCAACCTGACCACCTTCTCCAACAGTGAATGCTTTATTAACCATGACATAGTTTTTAGAAACACTGTTGCTTGCAAATACCATGTAAGCATAAGTACCCTCTGGGAGTTTATTAAACTCAATATAATTATCTAATTTAGATAAATCATAAGTTTTCGCATTTGGAATCGCTGTTTTACCAGTTACTAATTTGCCCTGTGTGTCGTAAATGCCGACTGTGAGGGATTCCAGATTAGATTCTGTGGAAGTAACAGTGCCTTTTACAATCACGGATTTGCCTTTTGCAAGTTTGTCTGGTACTTCAGTACCACCAGAAATTGCAATGGTATCTGTTGTACTTGCTGGAGGTGTTGTAGGATTTGTATTAGGTTCTGTTGGGTCTGTCGGTTCAGCAGATGTTGTTGGTGCATTGCCGTCTGCTGTAACAGTAAAATCTTGTGTTGCAACAACATAATTTTCATTTGCACTGTTTGTTGCAATAATCTTGTAAGTGTAGTCACCTTCTTCAAGCTTATTGAATGTAATATCATTGTCTACTTTACCAACATTGTAAGATTTTGCATTTGGATTTACAGTTTTTCCAGTTACTTGATTGCCAGCTTTGTCATAGACTCCAACTGTTAAAGAAGTAATATTAGAACCTGTAGAAGTGACAGTGCCTTTTACTGTTACAAATTTGCCTTTTTTCAGAATCGCAGGAAGTGATGTACCATTGGAGATACTCAGTGTATCACTTGCTGTTGTTGGGTCTGTGCTTGTGCTGTCTGTTACGGTAAAACTTTTGTTTGTCAGTACATAGTTTGTGTTACTCTCATTTGTTGCAAATACCATGTACGTATATGTACCAGCAGGTAATTTGTCAAATTCAATATAAGAGTCTAATTTAGCTACGTTGTAAGATTTTGCTTTTGGCAAAGCACTCTTACCTGTTACAAGTTTCCTGTTAGAGTCATAAATACCAACTGTTACAGACGAAATATTAGATGATTCCGAAGAAACGACACCTTTTACAGCAACACCTCTGCCTTTTGCGAGCGTGTCAGGAACACTTGTCCCATTCGCAATAGAAAGTGCATCATCAGCCGCAGAAGCTGTTAGTTCTATGAACTTAGTTTCTATACGTGACGCTGGAGATTTGGCTGCACCTGCAAAGACAACAGTGGCGGCGAGAATCCCAGCAGCGATTTTCTGGGAATTTGTCATAAATAGTCCTCTCTTTCTCTTGATTTTAGATTTTGGGAAAAGTGAACCTTTGCCAAAAGGGTAGACTTGCCCCACATTATAACTAACATTATAACATATATTTTTTTTTAAGTCAATACGTGGGAGCGTTTTTGGTGATTTTTGTATATCTTGTTGCTTTTAATAAGCAATTTCCTGTCATTTTTCACAAAATATATTGCTTGACAAGAGAAAAAAATTCTGTTATAATATAAAGTATAAAAAATTTTTAAGGAAGGATTTTTTTATCATGCAAGAAAAAAGAAGTTATGAAGTGCAAGATAATTTTGTTTTGTCAGATTTAGGCACAATGTTAGAGCAATATCTTAGTTGGAGCAAGTCATTGTGTACACAGCGTTTTGATATGGATGATAAAATTATTTTACAGTGTTTGGGAAGTGACTCCCAATGGAAAAAATTCATTGGCTTAGATATGGCTGTCACAGTAGAATTACAGTTAAGCAATCATGTTTTGACAGTCACAGTTGGCAATGCCAAATGGATTGATAAATTGGGTGTTGCTACAATTGGGGCAATTTGGTTTAGTCCACTTGTGTTGACAGCAGGAATTGGTGCATTGCGTCAGGTAACTTTGCCGAAAGAAATTTTTAGTTTTATTGAAAATAAGCTTTTACACCATGTAAGAAATTATGATTTTCTGAAAAAGCCAGTTTGTCCAGTTTGTGGCAATCTAGTTCATGAAACAGACGCATTCTGCACGAAATGCGGAACAAAATTATCATGAAATTATGACTATCAGACAAGACGTATTATCTATTTTAACTAAAAGCAATTGGATTCCCAATGAAAAAAAAGATATTTCTGGTATATTAGAGGATTGGAAACAAAAAAAATATGCTGTATCAAAATATCAAATAGAATTCATTGCAAATTTTGCTTTTTTAAAGCTTAATTTTCATAATCATTCTATTAATATAGACCCATTTAGTAACTATGTTGATGATGAGGTTTTTAAAATATATGAGAATTATTTTAAGATGTCATTGATACCTATTGGTTTAATGAGAGGTCCCGATACTTACTTGTTTATAGGAAAAAATGGGAATATATATGGCTCTTTTGATGAATATGCTTG
>CAMWUF010000211.1 GCA_947177375.1 uncultured Ruminococcus sp. | reverse complement strand
AGAAGACGGCATACGATATCCTGAGATGTCTCGTGGGCTCGGAGATGTGCATAAGTGACAGGTGTTGATTTGCGTGATGGCAATCAGGCATTAATTATTCCCATGAGCTTGGAAGAAAAGCTGGAATTTTTTAAACTGCTTGTCAAGATTGGATTCAAAGAAATTGAAGTTGGTTTTCCAGCAGCGTCAGAAACAGAATATGAATTTTGCCGTGCATTAATCGAACAGAATTTAATTCCTGATGATGTTACAATTCAGGTTCTCACACAGTCAAGAGAACATATTATTGCAAAAACGTTTGAAGCCCTCAAAGGCTGTAAAAATGCAATTGTGCATTTGTATAATTCGACTTCTTTGGCACAGCGTGAGCAAGTATTCCGAAAAAGCAAACAAGAAATTATTAATATTGCTGTTTTTGGTGCAAAACTTTGCAAAGAATACAGAGAAAAAACAGAGGGTAATTTTAGATTTGAGTATTCTCCAGAAAGTTTCACGGGAACAGAGCCAGATTTTGCTGTTGAAATTTGTAATGCAGTGATTGATATCTGGCAACCGTCTGAACATGATAAAGTAATTATTAATTTGCCTGTTACAGTTTCGCATTCTATGCCTCATGTGTATGCAAATCAAGTTGAATACATGTGCGATAATTTAAATAACAGAGAAAATTTGATTATTTCCCTGCACCCTCACAATGACAGAGGTTGTGCTGTTGCAGATACAGAAATGGGTTTGCTTGCTGGAGCTGACAGAGTAGAGGGAACACTATTTGGCAATGGAGAACGTACAGGAAATGTTGATATTATTACATTAGGAATGAACATGTTCTCACAAGGCGTTGACCCTGAATTAGATTTTTCTAATATGCCAGAATTGACAGAACTTTATGAACGTGTGACCAGAATGCATGTTTATGACAGACAGCCTTATAGCGGAAAGCTTGTATTTGCAGCGTTCAGTGGTTCTCATCAGGATGCCATTGCAAAAGGCATGAAATTCCGTGAAGAACAAAATCCAGACCATTGGACAGTGCCTTATTTGCCAATTGACCCGACAGATGTCGGCAGAGTTTATGAAGCTGATGTGATTAGAATTAATAGTCAATCTGGTAAAGGCGGTATTGGTTATTTATTGGAAACGCAATTTGGACTGGATTTGCCAAAAACTATGCGAGAAGAAGTCGGCTATTTAGTCAAAAATATTTCCGACCATGCACATAAAGAATTAAAGCCCGAAGAAGTACGTGATATTTTCATGAATCATTATGTAAATATTAAAATCCCGTTGGAATATCAGGAAATTCATTATGTTCAGAAAAATAATACACAATCTGATATGCAGGCAACACTTATGTTAACAAAACATAATGAATCTTATACACTCAAAGCAGATGGCAGTGGCAGATTGGACGCCGTCAGCAATGCACTTCGGACATTCTTAGGCGTGAAATTTACGATTAAAAATTATACAGAACATGCTGTTACAGATTCTTCAGCTTCTGATGCAATTGCCTATGTTGCAATTGCAATTGAGGATAAAATTTATTGGGGCGTTGGTATCAAGAAAGATATTTCAGAAGCATCTGTTGCGGGATTGTTCA
Organism: uncultured Ruminococcus sp.; assembly: GCA_947177375.1. Lineage (GTDB taxonomy): Bacteria > Bacillota > Clostridia > Oscillospirales > Ruminococcaceae > UBA3855. The sequence goes on along the minus strand of CAMWUF010000211.1, from coordinate 1,722 downwards.
GTGCATTAAATCAGTATTTGAATCAGGTATGATTTTAATTTTTCCACAGGGCATAGGATTTTCATAATTTTATGCCCTTGTGAAATTTAATATAAAATTTTGTTGAAACTTGTCGTTTTTGCTGATTTTTTGTTATTTAATTGACTGTAATTGAAAAATATGCTAGAATAAATTTGTATTAAAAAATTTTTTCCGTGAGGAGTCGTAATTATGAGTGAGAAAAATCCGAAAAATCCGTTTATTACCAAAGAACAGGCGGAAGAACTCTGTAAGACTTTTCCAACGCCGTTTCATATCTATGATGAAAAAGGCATTCGTGAGAATGCAAGACTTGTGCAAAAAGCATTCAGTTGGAACAAAGGCTTTAAAGAATATTTTGCTGTAAAAGCAACACCAAATCCGTTTATATTAAAAATTTTACAGGAAGAAGGCTGTGGTGTTGACTGTTCTAGTTATACAGAATTACAAATGAGTGAAGCTTGTGGTTTTTCAGGCAGTGATATTATGTTTTCTTCCAATGTGACACCAGCACAGGATTATGAACTTGCCTATAAACTAAATGCATATATTAATTTAGATGATATTACGCATATTGAATATCTGGAAAAATTAACAGGCATTCCAGAAACTATCTGCTGTAGATTTAATGCAGGCGGTAAATTTAAAATTTCTACTGAAATTATGGATAGTCCAGAAGATGCAAAATATGGTTTTACTCGTGAGCAAATGTTTGAGGGTTTTAAAAAATTACAGGAAAAAGGTGCAAAGCATTTCGGCATTCATGCATTTTTGGCATCCAGCACTATGACAAATGAATACTATCCAACACTTGCAAGACAGTTATTTGAATTAGCAGTTGATTTGCATAAAGAAACTGGAGCTGATATTAAATTTATTAATTTATCTGGTGGTGTAGGAATTGCTTATCGTCCAGACCAGACACCGAATGATATTTTAGTCATTGGTGAGGGTGTTCACAAAGCATTTGATGAAATTCTTGTGCCAGCAGGTTTAGGCGACGTTGCTATTTTCACGGAAATGGGACGTTTTATGTTAGCACCTTATGGACATCTTGTCACAAGAGTTTTGCATAAAAAGCATATTTATAAAGAATATGTCGGCGTAGACGCTTGTGCGGCAAATTTAATGCGTCCTGCTATTTATGGTGCATATCATCATATTACAGTACTTGGTAAAGAAAATCAGGAGCATAATTACAAATGTGATGTGACTGGCGGTTTGTGTGAAAATAATGACAAATTTGCAATTGATAGAATATTACCACCAATAGAAATTGGTGATTTACTAGTGATTCATGATTCTGGTGCGCATGGCTTTTCTATGGGCTATAATTATAATGGCAAATTGCGTTCAGCAGAATTATTACTTTGCGAAGACGGTTCTGTAAAATTAATTCGCCGTGCCGAAACACCAGCGGATTATTTTGCAACATTTGATTTTTGTGATATGATGCAGGATTATTTGAAAAAATAATAAATAGGGAGGTTATTTGACCTCCCTTTCTGTGTGATTTCATGAAGATAACTATAATTTTTTAAAAATTTTAGCTTATTTTAGAAAATGCGACAAATTTCTATTTTTTTTGCAGTAAGCATTGACAAATTATAAAATAGCATGTTATACTTAAACATGGCTCTTATCCACAAATCCGAGCCCACGAGACATCGCAGGGGAGCGTATGCCGTGTGGGGGTTGAAAAAA
>CAMWUF010000210.1 GCA_947177375.1 uncultured Ruminococcus sp. | reverse complement strand
TTATTGATGTCTGCAACGGTTCGGGCAATGATTGCCACAGTTTTTATCAAAAGATGGGTTGCAAGCATAGAAATTCTTGGCATTCAATCTGTCTTGCACCATACGCATTGCTTCACCAAATCTTTGAAAATGCACAATTTCACGTTGTCTTAAATACCGAATCGGGTCTATTACATCAGGGTCATCAGCAAGTCTTAAAATGTTATCATAAGTTGCTCTTGCTTTTTGTTCTGCCGCCATATCTTCTGTTAAGTCAGCAAATGCATCACCTTTTGACTGAAAATATGCTGCTGTAAATGGTACACCAGACGCAGACGCAGGATAAATTGCCGCTGTATGGTCAACAAAATATTTATCAAATCCACTTTTTTTCAGTTCTTCTGGTGTTAAACCTCTTGTTAATTGATAAACAATTGCACTGACAATTTCCATGTGTGCCAATTCTTCTGTGCCTATATCTGTTAGTAATCCTTTTGTTTCATCTGTTGGCATGGTATATCTTTGATTTAAATATCGTAAAGATGCCCCCAATTCTCCATCAGGACCACCAATTTGTGTCATAATAATCTGTGCCATTTTGGGATTGGGGTTTTTAATATGCACAGGATATTGCAATTTTTTATCGTAAATCCACATAAAATTAATTCGCCTCTCTTTCCCAAGGGAAAGGACCTTTTCCCCATTCCCACTGGTTAGGATTTTGATTTTGAACTGCTTGCAAAGAACCAAATTTCTTAGTATATTCATCAATTGCCTGTTGACGTTGAGAACGATATTTGTCAAATAATGCAAGAGCTTCTTGGCATTGCGTATGCGTATCAAGATATAGCATTAAGTCATATAATGCAAAATCATATTTTTGAATTAAATATAATAATTGCTTTTTATTATGCATCATTGGCAACTCCCTTCCTCTGGACGAAAAGGCATATCTAATACAGGAAACATTGTTCCCTGTTGAAAACCTTTTTCAGAATGATACACATCGCCCCATAATTGATATGGTACATATGCCATTCCAACAGGAGTAACATCTGGGAATACAGTCATAGGCTGTGGTTGTAAGCCGACAATTTCGCATTCAGAATCTTCTGCATGTGATTCTGGAAGTGATGTTTCAAATGATTCAGAATGCATTTCTGCATTTTGGGCAAGTTTCTGAAAAGCATGAAGTTCCATAATTTGTAAAAAATCATCCTTTCTGAAAAATTCACATAAAAATAAAATCAGAAATTAAATTTTTATGTGTACTATATGATATGCAAAACATGAGAACTTGTGCTGTAAAACCATAGACTAAATGCATGAATCAAAAAATAAGTCTATGCTCATTTTGCATAGACTTATCATGCTTCAAAATAGTATGAAATAGTTCTGGAGAATAAATTAAAGAAAATGTTGTGAAAATTGCAAAATTTGCTATCATGTCAGCATGAACTAACAGACAAGCAATTTTTCACCATAGAATAATAGCAAAAAATAATTCTTTCACTAAAATGAAGCTGACAGACATTTTCAAGAAATACGCCCTCTTTTTGAAATTCCAATTTTTCCAGTAGATGACAAGAGCGTTTATTTTTCACATTTGCGATTGCACAAATGCGTGTAACCTGCGTTTCTGTAAAAGCATATTGCAGAAAAGCTCTCACTGCTTCGCTTGCATAGCCTTGATTCCAGTACTGACGATTAAATGTATAGCCAATTTCATATGTATTTGAAAAACTTTGATTGCTAAAATATAATTTCCCTATCATTTTGCCAGTTTCCTGATGTTCAACAGCGAAAAATCGTTCATCATGGGAAAATTTTTCAGCTTCAGCAATTGCCTGTTCTTGTGTAAAAACTTCATAAGGCTCATAAAAAACAGTTTCCGAATCTGTTAAAATTTCGGCAAAATCGTTACCGTCCGCCGATGTGAAACGGCGGACAAGCAATCTAGGACTTCTAATTATAATATTATCAATATTACTCATACAATGGGAACTTCTGGCAAATTTCATTTACACCTGCACGGATTTCATCAGCTTTATTTTCAAAATCCGTTGCACAAAGATAAATATATTCTGCAATTTTTTCCATTTCTTCCACGCCTAATCCTCTTGTTGTAACAGCAGGTGTGCCAATTCTGATACCGCTTGTGACAAAAGGCTTTTCAGGGTCATTATGAATTGCATTTTTATTCACTGTAATATATACTTCGTCTAGTCTATGTTCTAATTCTTTGCCAGTAATGCCAAACGGACGCAAGTCAACTAGCATTAAATGATTATCCGTACCGCCAGAAACTAAATTAAATCCACGTTTTACAAGACCATCTGCAAGGGCTTTTGCATTTTCAACAATTTTTTGCTGATATGCTTTAAATTCAGGTTTTAATGCCTCACCAAAGCAAACAGCTTTTCCTGCAATAACATGCATTAAAGGTCCACCCTGTGTTCCAGGGAAAATAGCAGAATTAATTTTCTTTGCAAGTGTTTCGTCATTTGTAAGAATTAAACCACCACGAGGGCCTCTTAACGTTTTATGTGTTGTTGTGGTCACAATATCAGCATATGGTACAGGGGATTCATGTACACCCGCTGCAACTAAACCTGCAATATGTGCCATGTCTACCATGAATAAGGCATTGACAGATTTTGCAATTTCAGACAAGCGTTTGAAATCAATTGCTCTTGGATAAGCAGATGCACCTGCAACAATTAGTTTTGGCTGTGTTTCTTCTGCCAGTTTCTGTACATCATCATAATTAATTACTTCTGTTTCATCGTTTAAACCATAAGAAACAAAATTAAAATATTTCCCTGAAATATTTGCAGGTGAACCATGCGTTAAATGTCCACCGTCTGCAAGGCTCATGCCTAAAACAGTATCACCAGGTTTTAAAACAGCAACATAAACAGCAGTATTTGCCTGTGCGCCAGAATGTGCCTGAACATTGGCGAATTTTGCACCAAATAATTGACAAGCTCTGTCAATTGCAATTTGTTCTACAATATCAACACATTGACAACCGCCATAATAACGCTTTGCTGGGTAGCCTTCAGCATATTTATTTGTCAGAACACTGCCCATTGCACACATAACTGCTGGAGAAACAATATTTTCGCTTGCAATCAGCTCCAGATTTCTTCTTTGGCGGGCTAGTTCCTGTTGCATAGCAGAACCAACTTCAGGGTCAACAGATTCTACATATCCAATCGTATCCATTAAATCTTTGTACATGGGAAAAACTCCTTTTCTAAAATATCATTATTTTTTAAAATCTTAATTGATTTCTATTTTTAGTATAGCATTTTATTTTCTATTTGTCAAGTATAATTAATCCAAATTA
>CAMWUF010000209.1 GCA_947177375.1 uncultured Ruminococcus sp. | reverse complement strand
AATTTACAGTAAAATACAGTTATATTTCTAATAACTGAATTAATTTTGAAAGGGGAAATTTTTAAAATGAAGATGCGAACAATGAAAACTTGTTTGGCAGTAATTTTAGCTATGGCAACAATGACTGGTACAGTTAGTGCGACAATGGCACAAGCAGTTACAACGCTTCCAGCCAATAGCATTGTTGCGACAGCAAATGAAAGCAGTGTTAAATTTACTGCACAAGATGGCTATGCAGAGGGTGCTTATGCAGAATGGACAGCCGTTGCCAATGCAACAGGCTATAATGCCTATGTAGATGGCACACAGATTGATTCTATGTTAATCCGTCAATATCCAGATTGTTTCCGTTTAGATGCACTCGGATTAAAAGCAGGTTCTCATACAATTAAAGTTGTGCCAATTATTAGTGGCAAAGAAGATGCTTCTAAAGCAGGTGAAACAAAAATCACTTCCACAGCAAATGACCGTTCTGGATTTGGTTTTGTGAATGGCACATCTTCTGGTGCTTATAACGAGGACGGCACATTAAAAGAAAATGCAACGGTTATTTATATAACAGAAGCAAATAAAAATACTGTAAAAGTAACATTGCCTGATAAAAAAGGCAAAGATGCTGAATTAGTGGGTGTGCAAAATATTATTGCAGGATTAAAAAGTAATAGCAAAGTAGGTCCTGTTGTCATCAGATTTATTGGTAATATTACTGACCCTGACGAAATGCCAAAAGGTGATTTATATGTTGATGGTGTTACTTGTGGCTTGACACTTGAGGGTATCGGCAAGGATACTACAATTAATGGATTTGGTATTGTATTAAAAGGTTGCTCCGATGTTGAAGTCAGAAATTTTGGCTTTATGAATTGTAATAGCAAAGAGGGCGATGATTGCGGATTACAACAGGACAATGACCATGTATGGGTACATCATTGCGATTTCTATTATGGTGATGCTGGTTCTGATGCTGACCAAGTAAAAGGTGATGGTGCATTAGATACTAAAAAATCTACTTATGTAACACATTCTTATAATCATTTCTATGACAACGGCAAATGCAATTTACAAGGCATGAAAGACGAAACAACAGAAAATTATGTTACTTATCATCATAACTGGTATGACCATTCGGATTCCCGTCACCCAAGAATCAGAACTTGCTCTGTGCATATTTATAATAATTACTATGACGGCAATGCAAAATATGGTGTTGGTGTGACTCTGGGTGCATCTGCCTTTGTAGAAAATAACTATTTCAGAAACTGCAAATATCCAATGCTAAGTTCTATGCAGGGTTCTGATATTGCTTATGGCGAAGGTACATTCTCTAGTGAAGACGGCGGTATTATCAAGTCATTTGGTAATTTCATGACTGGTCAAAAAGATTATGTAACTTATCAAAGTAATAATACAGAATTTGATGCATATGAGGCAAGTTCCAGAGATGAAAAAGTTCCGTCTTCTGTTACTGCAAAAAAAGGTGGTAGTAGTTATAATAATTTCGATACAGCAAGTACTATGTATAGCTATACACCTGATAAAGCCGAAGATGTTCCTGCAATTGTAACAGCAAATGCTGGACGTGTACAGGGCGGTGACTTGCAATGGCAGTTTGATAATTCTGTAGATGATGAAAGCTATGCAGTGAATCAGCCATTAAAAGATGCATTAGTTGCTTACAAAGACAGAATTGTTGCAATTGGCAGTGGATTTACAGATTCTACAGACCCTAATGCAACAGAGCCTACACAAGCTCCGAAGCCAACTGAAGATACAAAGCCTACAGAGGCAACAACTCCAACAGATAAACCTGAACCAACAACACCTACACAAACACCTGTAACCCCTGGAGATGTAAGCTATACACAAATTATTTATGCATCACCTGATGGCACAGGTTCTGGTAAAACTGTAGCAGAACCAACAAGCGTATTGAATGCAATTCAGAATGTCCCTGCTGGTGGTGTTGTATATTTGTTAGAGGGTACTTATAATTTCAGTGAGACGATTTTAATCGACCAGAATAATTCTGGTGAAATAGGGAAATATAAAACAGTTTGTGCCTATAATAATGCAAAAGTTGTATTTGATTTTTCTGCAATGAAAACAGATAATGCCAACAGAGGTATTGTATTAGATGGTTCTTACTGGCATTTCTACGGCTTTGAAATTACAAAAGCTGGTGACAATGGCATGCTTTTATCTGGTAATAATAATATCATTGAAATGATGGTATTTAGTGCAAATCAGGATACAGGCTTGCAGATTTCACGTTATAGAACAGATGCTGCAACAGTTGCAGATTGGCCATCTAATAATATTATTAAAAACTGTACAGCAAAAAATAACTGTGATGATGAAACAATGGAAAATGCAGACGGTTTCGCAGCAAAATTAACTTGCGGTGAAGGTAATGTATTTGATGGCTGTATGTCTTATAATAACTCTGATGACGGCTGGGATTTATATGCAAAAACAGAAACAGGTCCAATTGGTGTTGTTACACTCAAAAATTGCATTGCATTTAGAAACGGTTTCACAGAAGATGGCAGAGGCTATGGCGATTGTGACGGCAACGGCTTTAAATTAGGCGGTGGCGGTGTAGGTTCTGCACACGTTGTAGAAAACTGCCTTGCATTTGAGAATTTAAACTGTGGCTTTACAGATAATAATAATCCAAAACTTGGCAGTCTGAAAAATTGTACAGCTTATAATAACGGCATTGGCGGTAATGGCAAAGCGAATTTCATGGTATACCGTTGCACAGATACTGTGACTACATTTGATAATTTAATGTCTTATACTAATGCAGATAAAGTTTCTAAGACAAATGCAAAAGGCATAAAGCTTTCTAGTGATAAATTTGTTGGTGAAATGAAAAATTCTGTATATTATAACAGCGGGAAATATTATTTTGCTAAGAGCGAAACAATGACCAATGGTGCAAAATTAGGCGATGTGATTACCCCTGCGGATTCTGATTTCGTGACGTTAAGCGTTCCTGAAATGGGAACAGATTTCCATACGGCATGGAGAAATGCAGACGGTTCTCCAAAACCTGCAAGCTTTGCAGAAACACCATCTGATGGCACTTATGCAACGTTAGGTTATCATATGGCAAGTGGTGTGACACAGACAGCAACACCTGCAGTTTCATCTAATGCAACAACAGACCCTATTGAACCAACACCATCAGAAACAAAACCTGAAGAAACAAAACCTGAGGATACAAAACCTGAGGATACAAAACCTGAAGATACAAAGCCTGAGGAAACAACTCCAACAGATACTATTGTTTGGGGCGATGCTAACGTAGATGGTCAAGTTGATATTCTTGATATTATCACAAT
>CAMWUF010000208.1 GCA_947177375.1 uncultured Ruminococcus sp. | reverse complement strand
ATCATATTAATATTCATGATAACAAGCCGATTTTACTTGTGAGTATTCTCAAAGGTGCATTTATATTTCTTTCAGATGTATGCCGAACTGTAACAGTTCCATGTGAAATTGGATTCATGACAGCACAGAGTTATTTTAAAAATACTTATTCTTCAGGTCATGTAAAAATTATAATGGATTTGCAACAAGATATTAAAAATTATCATGTAGTGATTCTGGAAGATATTATAGACTCTGGACGAACACTTTCAGAAATTGTAAAATTACTAAAAACCAGAAATCCAATTTCTTTACATGTGATTACTTTACTGGATAAACCAGAACGCCGTATGGTAGATTTCAAGCCAGATTTGGCATTGTTTGAAATTCAAGATAAATTTGTTGTCGGCTATGGTATGGATTATGCAGAATTATATAGAAATTTGCCTTATATTGCAGAACTTGCATGATTTTTTATTCTGATTTTTGAAACACCCGTTTGAGTAAATTTAATTTTTCTATGAAACTTGCACAAGCAACTTCTTCATAAGTATTATTTAGCACAAGGGAAATACATTCTCTTGAAACAGTTGCCATGCAGATAGTAATAAAAGTTTTTAATTCTTGTTCATTTTGAATATTCAATTTTTCCTGATTAATTAATCTCAATGCCTGACTTAAAATAGGGTGTTTCTCTGCGGAAAAATCATTATCTTTCCAGATACGTTGATAAAATTCTGCATTGCAAAATAAATGCTGACGATAGGTTTTGGAATCTTTATAACAAAGCATTCTTACTCCAAATCGAAAAGCTTCTTCCAATGCAATAAAATAATCGCCGTCATGTTCTTCTAGAGACTGGATAAATCGCTCAATCATTAAGCGATTATAATCTGATAATAAATAAATAAAAATATCTTCTCTGCTTGTGAAATATTGATAAAAACTCCCTCTTGAAATTCCGCATTGATGCACGACGTTATAAATTGAAAAATCTTCATAAGGCACACGGGTAATTTCGGCTTTAATCGCATCAATAATATGTTGTTGTTTTACATAAGAAAGCCTATAAAATAAATCTGTTGGCATAATAACACGACCTTTCTAAGCACTTCGCATTCTTATTTTAGCATGAGTATCTGGTGAATTTCATGAATTTTTTATATTTAAATCATGAATTTTTTGTTAATCTTAATAAATTTACTAGTAATTATTTTTTTATTTCAGAAATTGTAACCATGCATAAAATTGAAAAACATTCACATACTAGCATTACTGGAGGTGAGAATATGACATCAAAAGAATTATTATATTTAGAAGATGCTTTAGGACATGAAGAATTTTTTAAAAACAAATGCTATGAAACAGCGTCTGCTTTACAGGACGAAAATTTAAGACACTGTGCAGAACAAATGGCACAGTCACATGAACAGATTTTTTCAAGCTTATATAGCTTGTTGCATTGCTAATTATTAGGATAATTAAAGATAATTACTAAGGGAGTGAATCAAGCATGGACGATAAGAATTTAATGGAAAATTTATTAATTTTAGAAAAAAACGGCTGTGATTTATATTTGCATGGCACAATTGAATCTTGCACAGGTGATGTACAGCAATCTTTCAAAAATGCATTAGATAATTCTTTGCAAATGCAAGAAAAAATTTATTCTGAAATGTCTTCTAAAGGCTGGTATCAGCCTGACACAGCAGAACAGAAAAAATTACAGCAAGTCAAGCAAAAATATTGCTCTTGTTGCTACTAATAAAAAAATTCACACTGTCTGGGAAATTTCTCTCAGACAGTGCTATTATTTATTTATTCATTTCATATAATCTGTCTTCATATCTGAATAATGTCAATGTAATCGTCATATTGCCGTTTAGTGTTCTTAACTCGTCTAAAAATTTTTTCTGGTCAATATTATGCGGGAGCTGAATGCTATAAATACAATCAAACATAGAGCCAAAATTTGTTGTTTTCACTCTGCGTAATCTCCAATTACTAGTATATTTATCTAATACAGCGTCAAATAAATGTTCATAATTCAAATTTTCAGGAACAGAAATTTTTAGTGTCATGTCATTTGCTTTTGGAGCAGCGTAATTTAATAAATTCAAAGCATACATGATAACAGCAATTACGACAAAAAATATAATTCCCAATGCAATATAGCCTTTTCCAAAAATGACACCACATGCCATTGCCATAAATACATAACAAACATCTTTTGGGTCAGCAGCAATACTTCTGAATCTTGTGAGTGTAAATACACCTGCTAAAGCAAGTCCTCCTTCAACTGTATCAATTAAAAGCAATAACACACAAACAATTGGTGGCAGCATAATTAATGTCAATGCATAACTTTGTGCATAACCTTCTTTTTTGTGAGTCAGCATATAAACAATACTAACACCGAAACCAATGGCTAATGAAGCAATCAAACAGCCTAAAAATGTCCCTAATTCTAATTCTGTTACTCCTGTAACGGCATTACGTGCAATAATTGACTGAAACATAATTAAATACTTCCTTTCTGATAGATTCTGGATAAATTTTTTGTCTGCACAATTTTAGAACTTCTTACAATTGGTGTTCTTCTTTGCTCATAAAGCTGATTTCTAATAAATCTCTGATAAGCTGTGCCATATTTAGAAAAGCTGATTTTATAAATTTTCAAATCAGACATGGCTTGTGCAAGCCACATTGGCATAGCACCTGCAATCTTAACTTCCATTAATCGCTGATTTGGGGCAATAATTTCAGCTCCATAACTTGGCAGACTGAGTGACAAATCATAGCGTCTTTCTGTAATCTGTCTATCAAATGTCAATCTGAAATCTGGGTCATCTTTGCCAAAAAATGCACTTCTTTGATAGCTGATATATTGCTTTGGCTTAATATCATGGTAAGTATTCATGAAAACATCTAATTCACTGAAAATTTGCTTTTGTAAGTATTTACTTAAATCAACAGGCTTTGTTCTATGAAGCATATACGCATCAGATTCTGCAAGTGTAAGTGTCACACGCCTTTTTGTAACAATGCCACCGACTTTTTTCTTGATTTCCAGAAATACTTTGCTATCTGGACTTGCAGGGGAATAATAACTTCTTAGTCTAATTTTTTCTTTATAATACGGCTTTTCAAGAGAAGTCCGAATTAGATAATCATCTGGTGTGTCATAATATAAATTATAAATTCCGTAATCTTTTCCACCAACACAGAATTTATCAGGATTCATATATTTATGAATTTCTGTCAACAATGCTTCATACTGGCTCATAGAAAGCATATATTTTAATTCTTTTCGCATGAATGTACTAATTGCCATGTGAAAAACTCCTTTCTGGTTTTTAATATGTTTTTATTAT